>NZ_JBZSYN010000089.1:0-18350 GCF_058622915.1 Thermohalobaculum sp.
CGCACGGCGACTCCGTAGAGGCCGAGTTCGCGCTCCGGCGCCATCCAGCCAAGCATGACCTGGTCGATCCGCATGTAAACGATGACGGCCAGGCCGCCGAGCAACAGCGGCCAGCCTTCGCGCATGAGCGGCCGCAGCGACGTGCCTGTGGCACGCAGCCGGCCGAGCCTGCCACTGGCTGCCGCATAGGTCGCGACCGCCGCCAGCGCGAGCAGCCCGGCGTCGAGCGCCCTGAGCGCGACGAACGGCGCAAGCCCCGCGCCCATCCAGACCAGCACGAGGGCCGAGCCGGCGACCGCCAGCGCAATGCCGATGCGCGGCAGCGCGACCCAGGCCATGCGCTCGCGCGCCTTGAACCAGGCGTTGAATATCTCGGTCGGCAGGAAGAGCAGTGTCAGTGCGGCCAGGCCCATCACCTCCGGCGTGGCATCCGCCGGACCGCCGAATGCCATGACCGCGCCGACTGCGAGCGTGGCTCCGACGAACCCGCCGCACAGCCGGATTGCGAGGGCAGCGCCCAGGGTTTCGTCGCTCGCCTCCGGCGCCGCGGCCGACTGCCGCATCACGATCGGGTCGAGGCCGAACGCCGCAACGGGCGCGAACAGCCCGGCCAGGCTGAAGACATAGGCATAGGCGCCGAAGCGTTCCGGCCCCAGATGCCGTGCCACGAGCGTCATGACAAAGAACGCGGCCAGAAGGCGGACCAGCTGCTCGAGGGTGAGCCAACCAAAGTTGACGAGCTTTTCCGACGCTGCTGATGGCATATTTGGCGACTACCCTTATAGCTGTGCCAGTCCTACACGAGCCGCAATCCGCAAAACGGTTGGCAATCCGCGCTTGCCCGCTCGATGATACTGAATTTTCGGAAAAGCCGGCATAGTGTGTCCGGAACGTCGCCCGACTTCATCAAGACGGCCGCAATCCTGTCAACCGTCAACAGGAAAAGTGTCGGTCTTTTCTGCGAGTTGATACGCTGCGGTGGTCTCGGCAGCGACGCGGCCCCACGAGTACCGCTGCCGGGTCGTCTCAACGGCACGTTCGATGAACGCGGCGCGCGCCGCAACCGACCAATGGCTGATCGCGGTTATCTTCTCCACCCAGGCTTTGCAATCGCCTGGTGGAAGGAGGAAGCCCGTGACGCGATCGATGACGGCCTCTCGCAAGCCGCTGTGCGCCGAGACAACCGGCACGCCACCCGCAGCCGAGGCTTCGACGGCGACAAGCCCGAACCCTTCGAACTCGCCATTGGGCACGTCGATATTCGGCACGATCACGCAGATCGCCCTGGAGTAGAGGTCGGCGATTTCCTCGGGGCTCCTGGGGCCCAAGAAATCCACCCTGGGACAGCGCAGAGCCGCTCTCTCGGACTCCGACCAGACCGTGCCGGCCACCTTCAGCGTGATTGCCTCGGGCAATTCCGGGAGCACATTCCGGATGAACCATCCACACCCCTTGAGTTCGATCAGCCGCCCGGCAAAAAGAACGAAGCTCTCTGCTGCCGCACCGGGAGATCTCACCGGGCGCATGTCCGTCGCCAATGGCGCGACGACGAGGCGGGAAAATCCATATGTTCTGGCACAGTCCCGGGTTGCCGCCGAGTTCGCGATCACCACGGCCCGCGGCAGGAGACGGGCGCCGATCTCGAGATAGACGCGGTAGATCTTGCCCTTTATGCCGCCACGACGGGGATAGCTGACATCCGTGCCGTGGGCGGAAATGGCGATCCGCCAGCGTCGCGATCGAACCAGCGCAGCAAGAGCCAGCGGCCACAGGGCCATGTCGGCGACATGGACCACTCCCCGGGGCTTGCTCGTTGCGAGAAGAATTGCTGCCGCCCTGAAGCCGAAAAAGACCAAAGAGACTGCTGATGGAGGGGAGCCGTTGGCACGGCCCGGCAGAGCGATTACTTTCACACGGTCGTGTTGCCGAAGTGCCTCGGAGAGTTTCAGCGAGTAGGTTTCCATGCCTCCGATGGCGGGCGGCCATTTCCGGGTCACGAAGTAAATCATCTTCCCTGCTGCTCGCTTGCCCTAGGGAGTGACGCCGGACCGATTCAAGGTCTGCGCAATCAATATCTCGCTGCTTGCGTTTGGAGTAGAGATGCTTGCCTTGCAAGAGCACGTTTCGGCTTCATCAGACAGCGCTGTTTCCCTGCGTCTAGAAAATTATATCAAATCAACGCCTTGAAGGTTTTTCGTTGCAGCGCGATACCCGCAGAGAAACTGGCTATCGGATTCAGTCAAATAGCCGACTGGTACGGTCATCGTCTCCCGTTAGTCGTATTGACCGGCTCTCTGACACGGCTTTCTCGTCGATCTGAGCCAGTCACGTAAAGACGTAATCCTTGCTGCGGCCACGATGCGAGGACGCCGATGCAGTTCCGGGCCCTCGTCGGCGGCGCTGGCCACGCTGATGAGGGCGGGCGATAGCGGCAAGGAAACCGGGTGGTTTGACCACAGGCCTTCATGCGGTGTCAGCATCTGCGCGCTGCTAGAGCTGTGGAACCTTGCCACAAAAGCTGCTTCGAAGGCGCGCCAAGGATCCCAATAACAATCTGAAATCATGGAGCATTTGAGGTCAATCGAATCCCACCGCTTGCGCCAGCCGAGACCAAGACATTTCCTTTGGTCAGTACTTTGATGAGCAAAATCCAGGGCCGGCACGCGCCGTTGGCGCTGGCAATGGCAACACTCTCCTCGCCCCTGATCCTGGCTGGTCCGCCGCCGCAGGCGGTGGCTCGCATGGAATCCGACACGGCCGCGGGCGTTGATCGCTTTGAGGGACGAGACCCGTGGTGGAGCGCCGTCTCGACGCTCCCGCGGTGCCGCTTGCATGCGGATCTGACGTTGCTGTGACACGTCACAGCCCCGGCCCCGCGATGGGGTCGGACGCGGAGTTGCTCGGAAAGAGAGTCTCGATTGTGGCGAGCAGGCCCCTTCGGCGCTGGCCGTCGGAACCGGTCCGATCAGGGTGAGGGCGAATACGACGCCCGAATAGCGGAGAACCTTTTCATGGCGGATTACGTGCTTGAGGGATTGGCCGGCCCCAGCATGGACTTCATCATCGCCCTTGCGCCGGCAAATTCGGCCCGGCGGGCCGATGCTGGTTGTCGTAGGCGAGCCGACGAAACTTGGCGTGTGAGCCTAGAGGGACATGGCTGCCCCGGACCCTCGACCCGGGGCCGTTCTGCCGGCAACCCACGAGATCTGCCTGTTCGACCGCTGCAGCCGAAGTATCATCAGACGCATGTAGGCCAGGGCTTCCTGCGGATCGCCTTGCAGAAGGTCGAGAATCTCTGCCGACGAGTAAGCCCTGCAAAGGGTCGGCTCGGAGGTGACGGCGGTTGCCGATCTTGGGCCTCCGACAATCAGGCTCATCTCGCCAATGAACTCGCCCGGGCCACAGCTCGCTATTTTTTCTGTTTTGCCCCGCCTCATAACGCCCGGGACCTTGACGACGATATCTACCTTGCCCGACAGAACCTTGTAGCAATGTTCGCCAATATCGCCTTCGGAGAATATCACCTCTCCCTCGCGGAATCGCACTTCGTGCATGGCAGTCCCTGCTTCACTCTCCTCGATCCCGGCGACAGAGTAGGCAGATTGGGGAAATTTGAGCAAGCGGCTTCTCCCGGCGCACCGCCGGCATCGGGCGGAGCCGATCGGGTCCGTTAACAGTCCGATTGTGTTGAAAAACCCCGTTTTGCGTTGATTTTCAGCGATGTTTGCCGCCGCATCGGGTAAAGCGGGTGACCTGCTCCCCAGATTGCCCTCGCCGGCAAGTCAGCCCTGTCCTCGCTATGGTCCGATTTGGACCGCGTTGCAAACTCCGTTGGCGCGAGCCCGCCGGCGCGTCGCGACGATCGCCTCACGCTTGTGCCCGTTTCGGGGCACGCCGTGATCCTCCCACTGGCTCGGAAGGCCGCTTCAGGGAGGGCCACCTGTCAGCGGGCAGCATAATTTTCGCCAGTCACCGTCTCATTGCCGACATGTTTTCTTCTCGCTCCTCAGGCCGCGTCGAGCCATACCCGGATGCGGGCGATCAGCGCCTCGCCGTTCAGGGTCGGTGCGTGGCCGACGCCGTCGACCTCTTGCACCTGCGCATCGGGCTGATGCTCGAGCATCCGACCAAGCAGTTCAGGGGTGAGGAAATCGGATTCGGTGCCGCGAAGGATCAGGATGGGGCAGGAGATGCGCTTCCAGTATGACCAGACGTTGAACCGGTATAGACGCCAGTACCGGCGGAAGTTGGCGCCGATCCCCGGGTCGAAATGCGGCGCGTAAAGCCCGTCGTCGCCCAGATAGACGCTGCTGTGCGCCATGTGCCGCCAGTCGCTGTCGCTCATCGGGCCGAAGCCGGCATAGACTTCGCGCAGGTGACCTTCCACGGACTCGTAATCGGGAAAGGAATGCGGCGCGGAGAGGTAGGTGCTGACCCGGCGCAGCGCCGCAAGCGGAACCTCGGGCGCCACATCGTTGATGACGAGGCGCCGGATCGGCGTGTTGGGCATGCCGGCCATCACGATGCCGCACAATCCGCCCAGCGAGGTGCCGATCCAGTCGACCTCGCGGCATTCGGTGGCCGCGAGGACTGTGGTCAGGTCGCAATTGTATTGAGGAACATGATAGCCGCCGGGATCGGGAAGCCAGTCGCTAGCTCCCCGGCCGACCAGATCGGGGCAGACGACCCTGCGATTTTTCGCCAGCGCCGTCGCCAGCTCGTCGAAATCGCCGCTATGCCGCGTCAACCCGTGCACACAGATGATGGGCCGGAGCGCGCGGCTGCGGCCCCATAGATGACAGGCGACGGTGTGAAAACCCTTCGGGTTGATGGCGCGGACATTCGTCAGGTTGTCCGGCGCACGCCGGAACTCCTCCAGGGGCTGGTGCGGCGCAGAGCCGCTGCATCGCGCGCGTCTCGCAGCCTGTGCCCCGGCCCTCATCGCACTTTCACATAGCTGCCGGGCGCCGGTTCCACAGGCGGATACTTGCGCGATCCCATCGGAGGCGGCGCGACCATGTCCTGGGGGTTCCGAGCGCCGAGCCAGCTGTTCCAGTGCGGCCACCACGAGCCCTCGTGCTGCACCGAGCCGGCAAGCCACGCCTGCGCGCCCTGCCCCGTCAGCTCGTTCGTTCGAAAGCCGTACTTCACCTTGGTGGGCGGATTGACGATACCGGCATTGTGCCCAGAGCCGCCGAGGACGAAGACCTTCTCGCCGGCGAAGCGCTGCGCCCCGTCATAGGTCGAGGCCCAGGGGCAGATGTGATCCTCCTCGGTCGAGATGAAATAGACCGGGATGTCAATCTTGCCCAGGTCGAGGCCGACGCCGCCGATCTCCACCGCGCCGGGCTCGCGAAGCAGGTTCTTGTTGTAATAGGTGTCGAGGTACCAGCTGATCATCTTCGCCGGCAGGCGCGTGGAGTCCTGGAACCAGTAGACCATGTCGAAGGGCAGCGTCTCCCTGGCCAGCAGGTAGTTGTTGACGACGTGGCTCCAGATCAGGTCGTTCGCCCGCATCAGCGAGAACACCGAGGCCATCTCCTCGCCGGTGTGATAGCCGCGCGCCTCGACGGCGCGGCGCAGCGTGGCCAGCTGGGCGTCGTCGACGAACACGCCGAGATCGCCCGGCTCGGCGAAGTCCGTCATGCAGGCCATCAGCGTCGCGGTATGCACCGGCGTCTCGCCCCTGGCGGCGAGGTAGGCGAGCATCGTCGCCACCAGCGTGCCCCCGATGCAGTATCCCGCGACGTTCACGTCCTGCGCCCCCGTGATCCGACGCATCACCTCGATGGCCTGCAGCGGACCTTCGAACATGTAGTCGTCGAAGCCCTTCTCCGACAGCTCGGGCCCCGGGTTCACCCACGAGATGAGGAAGACGCTGTGACCCTGGTCCACGAGCCATTTCACCATGCTCTTCTCGGGCGTCAGGTCGAGCGCGTAGTACTTGTTGATCCACGGCGGCACGACCAGCAGCGGGCGCGCATGCACCGTCGCGGTGCTCGGCGCGTACTGGATGAGCTGCATCAGGTCGTTTTGGAAAACCACCGATCCCTTGGTCAGGGCGAGGTTGCGGCCGACCTCGAAGGCGTCGGGGTCGGTCATCGTGATCCTGAGGCGGCCCTGTCCCCGCTCGAGATCGCGCAGGAGGTTGGCGAAGCCCTCGACCAGGCTCTTGCCGCCCGTCTCCCGTGCCTTCTCGATCACTTCGGGGTTGGAATGCGCGAAATTCGATGGCGACAGCGCCTCGAGCGACCGCCGCGTGTAGAAGCTCACCATCTTCTTCGTGCGCGCATCCATGCCGCCCGTCTGATCGGCGAGGGACTGCGCGTAGTCCGAGTAGATCAGATAGGCCTGCTTAAGGTGGTCGAAGACGACATCCTCGCTCCAGGCCGCGTTGCGGAACCGCTGATCGCCCCTGGCCGGCTGCGCCACTGGGTCGGCCGCCTCGCCCGTGAGACGCTTGCTGCTGGCCTCGAACAAACGCGCCATGCGTTGCAAATAGGCGGTGTTGGCCTGTATCAGCGCCTGCGGATCGCTGGCCAGCCTGGCGTTCCACTCCCAAAACGCGCGCGACACGGCGAGCGGATCGAAACCGGGCGGAACGTCGCCCTGCGCCTGGCGCGCCAGGAAGCCCTGAAAGATCGCCTGCGTGCGCCTGGCGACATCGGCGATCTGTCGGGACGCCTCGTCCAGGCCCCCCTCGGGGCCGGGTGCCTTGTCGTGCCGGTCGGCCATGATGTTCTGTCCTCGCGCTTTGCCCCGGCGCGCGCCTGCCGGCATACGCCTGCAACGGGGTGTCGTTTCGCAATCAGCTGGGCAGGTATTCCCTGCTCCAGCTCTCGCTGACCGCTCCCTGCGCGATCATCCGGTCGATCTCGGCGGCCGCGTAGCCCAGTTCCTCGAGAATCACCCGGGTCGACTTGCCGAACTTCTCCGCCGGGGCCGGCATGTAGATGGCGCCGCGCGCCGGCCGGATCGCGAAGGGGTCCAGCTGGGTGACGACGTGGCCGCTGGGATGGTCCTCGTAGATCGAGAAGGAATAGCTGCCGCGATCCGTGCCCGGCGTGCCGTCTGCGGGCCTGCTGTGGTAGGCGCGAATCGTCTCGATGTTCTCGCACACCCCGCCGCCGACATCGGCCGCGTGCAGGCGTTCGGCCCAGTCCTTGGCCCGGGCGGTCATGAAGGCGGTGGCGAGGAAGGCGGCCCGGTCCTTCTTGGCGACGTCCTCGAGACCTTCCATCCCCTCGATCTTGCTCAGCTTCGCGATGTCGGACTCCTCGGCACTGAGCAGCACGAACCGGTCCGACGAGGTGTAGTAGAACCGCACCAGCTCGTCGTAGCCGTTGACCTCTCGCCCGGCGGGCTCGTCGAAGAGACCGCGGCGCTCGTAGTCGTAGCAGAAGGGAATCTGCGCCAGCCCGCTCAGCGCCGACAGCGACGTGCGGGCACGCCCGACCCGGCCGGTCTTGAGCTTCTGGTAGAGCGCGGCGGCGACGCCGAGCGAGCCGCCGAAGCCGCACATGACGTCGATCGTGCCGACATGGGCGTGCTCTTCGGGCGTGTCCATGCTGCCGCCGAAGCGGAGCATGATGCCCGTCGTCGCCTGCACCAGATCGTCATAGCCGAGATAGTTCGACCTCGGCCCCGGGCGCACGCCGCCGAAGCAGTCCAGCTTGCAGAAGATCGCGTCGGGGTTCAGCGCCTTCAACCCCTCGGCATCGAGGCCCATCGCTTTCACCTGCCGGTCCGGGGCGTTCCACACGATGACGTCGACCGACTTCACCAGCTTCTCGAAGACCTCGCGGCCATCCTTCGACGAGATGTCGGCGAGGATCGAGCGTTTGCCGCGGCCGTGCGACAGGCTGAAGATCACCGTGTTCCAGCAGTCGTAGTTGGGAACCGCCGGGTCGATCTTGATGACCTCGGCACCGAAACGCGCGAGATAGGACACCGAGTGCGGCCCGGCGATCACGTTGCACATGTCGAGGATGCGCACGCCTTCGAGCCAGCCGGCCTTCTCCTGGCTCGGCCTGGGCCGGGGCAGCTTGGTCGGGCGCGCCCGAAGCGCGGCGAGCGCCTCGTCGACCTCGACCCGGCGCCGAGGCTTCGGCGTCAGCATCTCCTCGCCGCTCTCCTCCAGCCAGACCATCGGTCCGGGCTGGGTCATCGGGCCGAACTCGGGGTCGTCCACCTCGATCATCAGACCGGTGGTCTCGGCATGGTCGTCGTTGATCCATTCCTGCAGCCAGCGCTGCGGCGCGCCGGGGAACTTGCCGCGGCCGAAGATGCGCTCCCATTCCTTGGCGGTTCGGGTCATGAAGACCTCCTTCATGCGCGCGGCGATCTTGTCGGCCCAGAGCTTGGGCAGCGGGTAGACGCCCAGCGACACGTCCGACTTCCACTCGCTAACGGGCAGGTAGGTATCCTCTTCCTCGGTCAGGCCCTCGGCGACCAGCTCGTCATAGATGCCGAGCGTCTTGAGGCAGCGCTTGGCGTGCTGCTTGTGGCTGGGGCAGACGACATAGAACATGCGCCCGTCCTTGCACTTGTAGCAGCGGTAGAACGGGTCGAGCAGCTCCTGCAGGTCGTCGTAGGTGACGTTCATCGGCAGACCTTCGATCCGCCGGCGTTCGATCTCGGCCTCGCGCTGCGTCTTGTAGCGATCGGGGTAGTCCTGGATGTTGATGGAGTTGTAGCAAAGCCCCTCCATCACGGCCGAGGCCAGGGGCACCTCGATCTGGTCGCCATAGCCGGTCCGCTCGCGCGACTGCAGCGCCAGCACGGCGGCGGAGGCGGCCAGCATGGTGCCATAGGCCGAGGCCAGCGGCAGCGGCGAGAAGGAGGGGTTGATCCCCATCAGGACCCGGTTCAGCCCCATGTCGGTGAACACGCCCGAGCAGGCGGCGATGACGCTCTCAAAGGCGCGCCAGTCGCGCCGCAGCTCGTCGTTCGAGGCGAAGCCCGGGATCGACACCGTGATCAGCTCCGGGCGCTCGGCGCGCAGCTGCGCGAAGTCGAGGCCAAGCCGCGCCAACACGCCGGGGCGGAAGTTCTCGACGACGATGTCCGCTTCCTCGATCAGCGCCCTGGCCTGCGCGAGCCCGTCCCCGGTCTTGAGGTCGATCGACACGATCAGCTTGTTGCGGTTCAGCGTCGCGTTCGCGGGGCTTTGCCAGAACGGCCCCGACGGCGGATCGACGTGCACGACGGTCGCGCCGAGGTCGCCCAGGATCATCGCGACGGCGGGACCGGCGATGTACTGCCCGAAGTCGAGGACCTTGACGCCGGCGAGCGGCAGTTGGGAGCGGGGATCAGGTGCCATGGGTCACATCCCAGATTCGAAAGAATGGGGCAGGCGTGCCGGGCCCCGGGGCCGCGACGCGCCTGCGGTGGGTCACTGGGCGGCCGCCGCGCTCTTCGCCGCGACGTCGAACTGCGGCCGCGCCGGACTTCGGCAAGGCGATGAGCGGGCCGACGACACCCGGCAGAACGAGACGAGAGGGAAGGAAAACTCGCCTGTCGAGGCTGTCTTCGGATCTTGCAGCTCGGGTCATCGGCGTTCTCCTCGGGTCTCTCTGTCTGCCGGTTTCGTCCGGGGGGGCAGTCAGGCGGCGCCCTGGATCCAGGCGGCAGCTTTCTCGGCGATCATCAGAGTCGGGCTGTTGGTGTTGCCGCTGGTGATCGTTGGCATGATGCTGGCGTCGACCACGCGCAGCCCGTCGACGCCGCGGACGCGAAGCCGGCTGTCCACGACCGCGCCGGGATCGTCGTCGTGCCCCATTTTGGCGGTGCCGACCGGATGGAAGATCGTGCTCGCGATATCGCCCGCGAGCGTCACCAGCTCCTCGTCGGTCTGGAACTGGGTGCCGGGCTTCCACTCCTCGGGCGCGTACTTGGCCAGAGCGGGCTGCCCGACGATCTCGCGCACCTGACGCAGACTCAAGGCGGCGACCTGGCGGTCCTCGTCGGTGCTCAGGTAGTTGGGCGCGATCCGGGGCGCGTCGTCACACCTGTTCGAGCGGATGGAGACGCTGCCCCGGCTCGTCGGGTTCAGGTTGCACACGCTCGCGGTGAAGGCGGGGAAGGGGTGAAGGTCCTCGCCGAAGGCGTCGAGGCTGAGCGGCTGCACGTGGTATTGCAGGTTGCAGTGCTTGCGGGACGGGTCGGAGCGGGTGAAGGCGCCGAGCTGGCTGGGCGACATGCTCATCGGGCCCGAGCGGCGCAGCGCGTATTCGAGGCCGATCCTGGCCTTGCCGAAAAGATTGCCCGCGAGCGTGTTCAGGGTCTTCGCGCCGGTGACCTTGAAGACCGTGCGAATCTGCAGGTGGTCCTGCAGGTTCGCGCCGACCCCGGGCGCATCGTGCACCACCGCCACGCCATGCTCGCCGAGCGCCGCCGCCGGGCCGATGCCCGAAAGCTGCAGGATCTGCGGTGACCCGATCGCGCCGGCGGCAAGGACGACCTCGCCGGTTGCCCGCACCGTCACGGCGTCGCCGCCGCGCCGCACCACGACCCCGTCGCAGCGCGGACGACCGTTGCCGCCGGCCGAGAAGGCCAGCCGCTCGACCTGGGCGCCGGTCCATATCTCGAGGTTCCGGCGGTTCTTGACCGGGCGCAGGAAGGCTTTCGACGCGTTCCATCGCCAGCCCGACTTCTGGTTCACTTCGAAATATCCGACGCCCGCGTTGTCGCCGGTGTTGAAGTCGGGGCTGCGCCGAATGCCGGCCTGCTCCGCCGCTTCGGCAAAGCTTTCGAGAATGTCCCAGCGCAGGCGCTGCTTCTCGATCCGCCACTCGCCTCCGTGGCCGTGCAGGTCCGAAAAGCGGCTGTTGTGCCCGGTCTCGGGATCGGCGCCGTCATCGAGCCGGTAGTGGTTCTCATGGCGCTTGAAGTCGGGCAGGGAATTCTCCCACGACCAGGCGCCGTCGCCGGTCGCCTCGGCCCAGCCGTCGTAGTCGCGCGCCTGGCCGCGCATGTAGATCATGCCGTTGATCGACGAGCAGCCGCCGAGCGTCTTGCCGCGCGGATAGCGCAGCGAGCGGCCGTTCAGGCCCGGCTCCGGCTCGGTCTGGAACAGCCAGTCGGTGCGCGGGTTGCCAATGCAGTAGAGGTAGCCGACCGGGATGTGGATCCACGGATAGTTGTCGCGGCCGCCGGCCTCGAGCAGCAGGACCCGCTTCGACGGGTCCTTGCTCAGCCGGTTGGCGAGAAGGCATCCGGCGGTGCCGGCTCCGACAATGATGAAGTCGAACGGATCGCGTGGCATGGGTTCCTCCCGCCCTCAGCGCGACACGGGCATGGCGAACTCCGCGCCCTTGGAGATGCTTTCGGGCCAACGCTGCATGATCGACTTCTGCTTGGTGTAGAAGCGTACACCTTCCTCGCCATAGGCATGCATGTCGCCGAACAGGCTCTTTTTCCAGCCGCCGAAGCCGTGCCAGGCCATCGGCACCGGGATCGGCACGTTGATGCCGACCATGCCGACCTGGATCTTGCGGCCGAATTCGCGCGCCACGTTGCCGTCGCGGGTGAACAGGCTGACGCCATTGCCGAACTCATGCGCGTTGATGAGCTCGACGCCTTCGGCGAAGTCGGGGACGCGGACGCACGACAGCACCGGGCCGAAGATCTCCTCGCGGTAGATCGTCATCTCCGGGGTCACGTGGTCGAACAGCGTGCCGCCCAGCCAAAAGCCCGCATTGTGTCCGGCCACGCTGTGCCCGCGGCCGTCGACCACCAGTTCGGCGCCCTCGGCGACGCCCTTCTCGATGTAGCTGGTGATGCGGTCGCGGGCGGCGCCGGTGACGATTGGGCCCATCTCGGCGTCCATCTCGAGGCCGTTCTTGATCTTTAGGCTGCGCGCGCGCTCGGCCAGCATCGGCACGATGCGCTCGCCCACATCGCCCACCAGCGTCGCCACCGAGATCGCCATGCAGCGCTCGCCCGCCGAGCCGTAGGCGGCGCCGACAAGGGCGTCGACCGCCTTGTCGAGGTCGGCATCGGGCATCACCAGCATGTGGTTCTTGGCGCCGCCGAGCGCCTGCACGCGCTTGCCGTGCCGCGCGCCGGTCTCGTAGATGTAGTTCGCGATCGGGGTCGAGCCGACGAAGGAGATCGCCTGCACATCGGGGTGGACGAGCAGCGCGTCGACCGCGACCTTGTCGCCCTGGACCACGTTGAAGACACCGTCGGGGAAGCCGGCTTCCGTCATCAGCTCGGCATAGAGCAGCGACGGCGTCGGGTCGGTCGGCGAGGGCTTGAGCGCGAAGGTGTTGCCGGCCGCGATGGCCACGGGGAACATCCACATCGGCACCATCACCGGGAAGTTGAACGGGGTGATGCCCGCGACCACGCCCAGAGGCTGGCGCATGGTCCAGTTGTCGATCCCGGTCGAGACCTGGTCGGTGTAGTCGCCCTTGAGAAGCTGCGGCATGCCGCAGGCGAACTCGACGATGTCGATGCCGCGCTCGACCTCGCCGCGGGCGTCGGTGAAGACCTTGCCGTGCTCGGCGGTGATGGCGCGGGCCAGCTCGTCCTTGTGCTCGTTCAACAGATTGAGGAAGCGGTTCATCAGCCGGGCGCGCCGGATCGGTGGCGTGTTGGCCCATGCGGGAAAGGCAGCCTTCGCGGCTGCCACCGCGGCGGCCACATCGGCGTCGTCAGCCATCGCGACGCGGCCGGTCACGCTGCCGGTCGCGGGGTTGTAGACGTCCTGCGCGCGCGCATCGCTGCCCGAGACGCGCCGTCCGCCGATGAAGTGATCTATCCGGGTCATGGTCATTTCGCTCTCCATCCTGGGTGGCGCTGCGGTAGCGGAAGCGATTCGCAAAATCCAATGACTAATGAAGTGACGCATTATAAGCTGCGCAAATATGAGGCACCTCACGGATCTGCGAACGCTGACGTCCTTCATTACGGTCGCCCGCGAGGGCAGCGTGACGCGGGCGGCCGAGATCCTGCACCTGACGCAACCGGCGATCACGCTGCAGCTCAAGCGGCTTGCGGAAGCCAGCGGAGTCCAGCTGTTCCGCCGCACCTCCAAGGGACTGGAGCTGACCCGCGACGGCACGACGCTGGTCGCGAAGGCGGAGCAGGTCCTCGCCGCGATGGCGGAGTTCGACCACAGCGCGCGAAATCTCACCGGGCGGGTTCAGGGGAAGGTGAGGATCGGCACGATCATAGATCCCGATTTCACCCGGCTGGGCAGGCTTCTCGTGGAACTGGCGGCAACGGCGCCCAGTCTCGAGACCGAGCTGGTGCACGGCGTCAGCGGAGACGTCCTGGCGCGGGTACTGCGCGACGAGATCGACGCCGGGTATTTCCTGGGAGAAATTGGCGCGCCCGGTCGCGCCGCCGATGGGAGCCATCAGTCGAGCATCCATCAGAAGATCCTCACCCGCTTTTCCTATCTGGTCGTCGGTCCGCCCGGCTGGGAGAGCAGAATACGCGGCAAGGACTGGAAGGACCTGGCCAAGCTCCCATGGATCGGCACACCGCCCACGTCGGCACACAACAGGCTTTTGACCAGGATATTTGCCGAGCACGACGCATCGCCGAACACGGTGGCGATGGTCGACCAGGAATTGTCGATGCTTGCCATGGTCCGCTCCGGCGTGGGGCTGAGCCTGTGCCGAGATTCGATCGCGCTTTTCGAGAAGCAGGCGAACGGTATCGCCGTCTCGGACCGGGTCGAGATAAGGACGTCTCTCAGCTTCATCGCCCGGGAGGCGCGACGGACAGAGCCGACCGTCGACTGCGTCTTCGCGGCGATCTCGCGCGTGTGGGCCGACGATCTCTAGCCCGGCCGGAAAAAGCCGCGACCTCGGTTTCATGCCCTGCGCCGGAATTCACTCATGGAAGCGTTACTATTGCCATCAGGGTGGTCTGGCGTCGTTGCCTGGCGTCCGAGGACTAAAGCCGTTGCCAGTCGCGGCCCCTGCCGCGGGCGCGATCTGCGACAGGGGGCCTTGTGTTCCCGCGGCTCCGCGCACGGCGTCGGCCTGGGGGGATTGCCTCGCTCGCCGGCTTCTGCTACGCGCTCGCCGTCCACGCAGGCTGAGAACGTCGTCCCGGCGCGGGCCCTCGCGCCGGGGTTCCCGTTGGCGCGTTAGGCGCCGCCGACTATCGACATTGAGCCAGTGAGCCGCATGAAGACACGATTGAATGAGATCGCTGCGAAACCCGGGCTTGACGCCACGTTCCAAGAGTTCTTGCGCGACTACCTGCGGCTGAGCCCGGAGAAGAGAGCCTTTGCCGAGCGCGTCATGCACAAGCTCGACCAGGGCTTGTCGGCGGAAGCCGCTGTCAAGTCGGCCGCCCATTAGCCGGCGGAACCTGGCCCTCGCCTTCGGGCGGGGCCTTTTCTATCGACCGAACGGAGGCCCTGGTGCCGCCAGGCTCATTCGATCCGGTGCACGTCCCGTCGCGAGAAGCGAATATAGTCCCCTCTCGTCATGCCGTTCGGCAGGGCCCCCAGGGGCGAGAAGGCCAGTACGCGGCCGGCGAAGTCGGTGCCCAGACGTTCGACCGCCGTGATCTGCGCGTTGACCTGGATTCCCTGAGAGACCAGAGCGACCCTGGTGCCATTCGACATCGGGCGGCTCTCGGGCACGGCGATCTTCGGCGCATCGAGGACGGGCGCTTTGACTTGAAATTCAGACAATGCGCTCATGGCGAACTCCGGGTCGGTATCCACCCCGCTCCCCGAAGACGCCGAAGTATACTCCCCTGCCGGGTCGGGGCAAGCTTGCCCTGTCTTCGCGGCCCTGCTCAGGGCTGCCGATCAACGGATTGTCATAACCCGCGACCAGGGCCGGGCTTCGGGCCGAGCTCGTCGCCGCCGTGCGAGGCACCGGTCTGCCCGGGCGGCCGGCGGGCCGCGCGAACCCGGCGACGGAGTCGGCAGTTTGCGCGAGAGCCGTCTGACCTGGCATCCTCCCCAGCGCCGCAAGGCCGATGACCGCTCCACACGGGCCCGTCCTGCTTGGCCTCGGCGCCTTGACTGGTGCCATCCCGTCGTATGACTGCATTCAGCGGGGTCGGATCTCGCTCTTAATCTTGCCAAATTCTCGCAGCATAAGTTTCGGGTCATTGGCCCGGAGCGAGGGTGATGACGCGTTTGAGTTGGATACCATACCCCGCGTAGCGTGCGTTCGGATCGGTCCCGATGGTCGGGACGATCTGCGACCGGCTACAAGCCCAGAACTAGAAGAAGCCTCGTGCCAATCGCCCGGGGCTTTTTCTTTTTGCCCGGACAAGAGAACATCCTTTGGCGTGCTTCCTGAACGTTGCCGGTTGAAACTCTTGGACGCCGCCCAGACTCGCCCCGGGGCCCGCACCCTCGGAATAGTTGCACGTAAGAACTAACGCTTGATCGTCGCGCCTCTCGGTCGCAGACTGGACCGAGCGTACGGAATTCGCGTCTCCCTGTTTGGCGAAACGTGAGCAATCTCTGAGAGCACCGCCGGTGTAAAGGAGGTCAAGCCATGACCCACGGACAACATCCCGTGTTCAGTCTGTTTGCCTCACTACGAGAAGTTTGGCTCCGATGGTCAGCTGCCGAATTGATGGTCGCCCTCGCGTTCGCCTTCGTTGCAGGCCACCCGGCGAAGGCCCAGCCCGAATTGCCGATACCACAGATCACGGGGCCAACCCAGACCGTTAACAGCCAACCTGTTTTGCTACATTTCAAGTATAGCAATATATCCTGGAGCTGGAATGATTCATATAGCCTTTGGCAATGGAACCAATACTGGTGGTGCCGGCTTGGCCACGATGTGGCACCAACCAACGACTCATTGGATGCAGTGACTGAGTTCGGTTCCGGGCAGGTTGATTGTGAACGGGATAACAACCGCTGGCTTGGAATGGAGCCAACGAAAAGCAGTGGCGACATTATCATTCCAAAAACTGGCTACGTTGGCGGCCTACCCAAGGCCGGTTTTTGGTATGTGCGTACGCGCCTGGCATGGATAGATAAATTCAACATCGATAGTGTCAAAGCATTGGGCGGCTGGAGTGCGTGGCACCGGGTGGCGGTCGCGGTGAGTTTTCCCGACGCGCCGCAAGCGATGATCGTGTCACCGCCGAAAAACCACCATTTCCTGGTCAATCGAACTCTGACCATCCAGGTCAATCCATCCGTCAAGCGTCCGGATGTCACTGATTTTGTATATGTATTCGAGTGGAAGCGCACCGAATATCACACCAGGGCAAAATACGCCTCCCGGAACCTGGAACAGCCTGGCGATTTTCTGCGCATCGTGGACCGGACGTCGCGGCCACATAATTGGCAGTCAACTGCTCGGCTGCAAACGATGCAGGAAGCCGCGAACGCCACGACCGTGCACCTTGATGTCGCCTCCCTGGGCTCGCACAGGCCCAACTTGATCTACCTCTATCAGTTCCGTGTTCGCGAGCACTTGAAAGGCAGCGATGCCTACGGGCCATGGTCTCCCTGGCGAAGTTTCATCGTCGGCGAACCCGCCGGCCATCGAGACTGCGGGCTGCAAGGCATTGCCCGAGGGCGCCGGCCTTGAATGTTCCTGTCCGGGTGTCTTTGAGGCGGTGAGCCGTAAATCAGTCTTGATTGCGCAGCCGCTTTTGGGGGGCGGCAGATGAGCTAGAGAGCGGGGAAGAACTTCCCCGCCGGCGAGAGCGTGAAGACCTCGCAGCCTTCCTCGGTCACCCCGATCGAGTGCTCGAACTGGGCCGAGAGCGAGCGGTCGCGGGTGACCGCGGTCCAGCCGTCCGCAAGCGTCTTGGTCTGCGGCGCGCCCAGGTTCACCATCGGCTCGATGGTGAAGAACATGCCGGGCTTGAGCTCGGCCCCCTCGCCCGGGCGGCCGTAGTGCAGCACGTTCGGGGCGTCGTGGAACACGCGCCCCAGCCCATGGCCGCAGAAGTCGCGCACCACCGAACAGCGCTCGGACTCGACGAAGGCCTGGATGGCATAGCCGATGTCGCCGAAATGCGCGCCGGGCCCGACCGCGGCGATGCCGCGCATCAGCGCCTCGTGGGTGACCTCGATCAGCCGGCCGGCGCGGCGCGAGGCGCGGCCGGCCACGAACATGCGCGAGGTGTCGCCGTGCCAGCCGTCGAGCACCACGGTGACGTCGATGTTCAGGATGTCGCCAGGCTTCAGCGCCTTCGGCCCGGGAATGCCGTGGCAGACCACGTGGTTGATCGAGATGCAGACCGATTTCGGGTAGCCCCGGTAGCCCAGCGGCGCCGGCGTGGCGCCGTGGCCGATGATGAACTCGTGGCACAGCGCGTCGAGTTCCTCGGTGCGCACGCCCGGCTGGACGTGCTCGCCGATCATGTCGAGGCACTCCGCCGCCAGGCGGCCGGCGTGGCGCATGCCCGCGAAGTCCTCGCCGCCATAGAGGCGAATGCCCTCGCTGGTCCGCTGCTCGCCGCCGGTGCGCATGAGTCCCCGGGTCTCCTCCAAGGCCTGTCCTTTCCTTAGTGCTGGATCGGCACCGGCCGATCAAGGGTGATTCGGTCGCGGCTGATGGCGCAGGTCCAGGCGAGGGCCTCGACTCCGGCCGTCCGGGCGCGGGCGAAGGCGTCCGCATAGGCGGGGTCGATTTCGGCTGCGAGCGCGAGCCGGTCGCAGTCGGTGCGCTGGATGCAGTAGAGCATGACCGCCCGCTCGCCCCCGCGCGCGACCCGGGCCAGCTCGTCGAGATGCCGCGTGCCGCGCGCCGTCACCGAATCGGGAAACTCGGCGAGGCCCGGCTCGCGCATCAGGTGCACGTTCTTGACCTCGACATAGGCCGGCGGCAGGCCGGCGCCGGTCAGCAGGAAGTCGACCCGGCTGTTGCGGCCGTAGCGCACCTCCCGGCGCACATTGGGGTAGGCCGCGAGCTCGGGGATCTGCCCCGCGGCCAGAGCCTCGGCGACGATGCGATTCGGCGCGGCGGTGTCGATGCCGGCCCAGTGCTGGCCGAGCTCGACCAGGCGCCAGGCGTAGCGCAGGCTGCGCCTGGGGTCGTCGTTCGGCTCGAGCCAGACGCTGAGCCCCGGTGCGTTCAGGCCGGTCATGGCGCCGGGATTGGCGCAATGCGCCGTCACCGTTTCGCCCGATGCCAGTTCGATATCGGCGAGAAAGCGTTTATACCGGCGAAGGAGCCGGCCCGGGACCAGGGGGCGCGCGAACTGCATGGGCGCTCAACCTAGTCACCCGGCGGGACGAGGCAAGGGGGCAGCGATGGCAAGGACGCCGAGCGCGGCGATGCTGGTGATCGGGGACGAGATCCTGTCGGGGCGGACACGCGATTCGAACGCGCATCACCTGGCCGGAGTGTTGAGCGGCATCGGGGTGCGGCTGGTCGAGATCCGGGTGGTGC
>NZ_JBZSYN010000090.1:0-10538 GCF_058622915.1 Thermohalobaculum sp.
GAAGTGGCCGGTGCATTCGAGCGCGATGTCGACGTTGAGTTCCTTGTGGGGAAGCTCGGCTGGATCCCTGACCGCGGTTACCTTGATCGGCCCGCGACCGGCGTCGATGGTGTCGCCGTTGACGGTCACCTCGTGGGGGAACTTGCCGTGCACCGAGTCGCGGCGCAGCAGATGGGCGTTGGTCTCGACCGGGCCGAGATCGTTGATCGCCACCACCTCGATATCGGTCCGCCCGGTTTCGATGATCGAGCGCAACACATTGCGCCCGATGCGCCCGAAGCCGTTGATCGCGACCTTCACAGCCATGACGTGCCCTCCTTGATGTGCCAGCCTGCACGAGTAGGATAATGCTTCCGGCCCGCTTATACAGGGCGCGTGGGGGCGGTCAATTTCGTCGGTGGAGGGTGGACTCGTGCAAAGCGACCGATGGGCGCCGCCGCCGCGAAGCTCGGCCAGGTCGTCCTCGGGCGATGGCGCGGGTCGGGTGATGCAGCGTCTCGTGCGTGGCTTGCGCCTGTCTTCAGCTGGACGTCTGGTGTCCGGTGCGGGGCTGAGGTCGTGTGACTGGAACCGGTGGCGAGGCAGTCGTGGAAACCTGATATGCCGGAGACATACGACGATCTGATAAAGGGGGCGGAGGCGGCTGCCCAAGCCGGCGGATACGAAGAGGCGAGGGAGCTTTACGCCAGGGCGCGGGCCATGCGACCGAGCTCGGCCGTATTGCTGACCCGCTATGCCGATGCCTGCATCAAGACGGGCCGGAAAAGGGAGGCGCTGGAGGCGCTGCGCAGGCTGCTGATGCTCGATCCGGCGAACCTCAGGGCCGTGATGGTGTTCACCTCCACGGCTCTGGCGATGGGCGAGTCCGACTGGGCATCGCATGCATTGCCGGCGCTTCGCGCGGAGCTTGGCAAGCTGGCCGCCTGGCCGGGTCGTGCGCTCGGTTCCTTTTCGGGCCGGGAATTCAGTCCCGAGGCATGGTTCGGCTGCGACCTCGAAGGCCTGACGCGAGACCAGGTTCGGCAGGTCCGCACGGCCAGGGACCTGATTTCATCGGGAAAGCTGGAGGAGGCGACCCGCCTGATCGAAGAGCTGGAGAAGGGCCTGGCGGACCATCCTGTCGTCCTGGAGTTGCAGGCCTTCGCGGCGACGAGGAGCAGCTACAATCTCGATGCCTACGAGAAATTGGAGCAGGCGCTGGCATTGGCGCCCGGCAGCCTCGCCCTGCGAGCCGGCCTGATCGCGGCCGCGGCGAGGGTCGATATGTTCGGCGTCGCCGAAAGGGAACTGGCCAACGTGCCTGCGGAGCATCGCGAGGACAGCTACATCCTGACAGCCGAGGCGGTGGCGTTATACCGGAGCGGCAAGCCGGAGGAGGCACTGGCGGTTCTCCGGCGCGTCGAGGATCGCCCCGAATTCCAGATCAAGGTAGCCGAATTGTCGGCCCTGTCGCTGATTGAACTCGGTCGTTTCGATGAAGCCCTGTCATGGCTCGAGAAACGGGCGAGCATGAGGCCGTGGTCGAACATTCCGTTCACCTACGCCGCGCTCATTCACCGCCTCGAGCCCGATGGCCGCCTGTTCGCGCTGGCCGAGCAGGCCATCGACGATCCGGACCTGTCGCAGGAAAACCGGGCCAGCGCCGCCTTTGCGCTGGCCAATGTGTTCTACGCTTCGGGCGATCATGAGGCGGCGATGCGCCGCTACGAGCAGGGCAATGCCCTGATCGACCGGATCTACGACGCGGGGGCGGAGGAGGCGGTCGTCGAGCGGCAGAAGCGCGTGTTCTCGCCGGCGCTGCTCGGCAGGGCCAGGGATGTCGAGCGCGGGCGCGGCGTCATCTTCATCTGCGGCTTGCCGCGGTCGGGCTCGACGCTGATGGCGCAGATGCTCGCCAGTCATCCGGAGGTCGTCTCGATCGGCGAGTCTCACTTGAGCTTGCAATGTTACGAGAAGGCCCGCGCGGCCGGCTATCCCGATGAGGCGGCGAACCTTTCGGACGATTTCTACGCGGAGCTGGGCCAATTCTATCTCGACTCCCTGCCGCAATACGCGAAGGACGCTCGCTTTGTGGTCGACAAGGAACTCTTGAAGTTTCAGTATCTCGGCTTGATGAAATTGATCCTGCCCGGCGCGCGCATCATCCATGCGCGGCGGAACCCTGCGGATGTGTGCTTTTCAATTTATCGGAGACTGTTTGGTGGCTTGCATTCATATGCCTACCGCCAGGAGACGATCGCGCATTTTCATCACCTGCACGACGAAATCATGGCGCACTGGTCCGCGGTGCTGCCCGACGACGTGCACGAGGTCCGCTACGAGGCCCTTGTCGACGATCCGGAGCACGAAGCCCGCAAGATGTTCCATGCCGCCGGCGTCCGTTTCCAGCCCGACTGCTTGAAACACCGACAGGCGCAGGGTGTCATCCAGACGTCGAGCGTCTACCAGGTGCGCCAGAAGATAAACCGCTCCTCCATCGATTCGTGGAAGCCCTTTGAGAAGGATCTGCGTGTGCTCCTCGAGGCTCTGGCGAGGAATCCGTTCGCCGGGAAGGGTGCCGAGGAGGCTGCCGAGGAGTCTGCCAAGCCTGGCTAGAGTCCGGCCGCGAAAGCGTGCGCACCCGAACGACCGCCCGCGAATACCGGTATGTATCAATGGCATGACTCGGTTGATCGTGTTATGGTTAACAACACGACAAGTTCCCCTTTCGAAACTCAAGTCAGCCTTTCGCACTCGCCAAGACAACGTCTTCCGTCCGGGGTGGGGGGCTATTCGAATTGAAACCTGCCATCGCCCGGGGGTGCGCGAATATGTCGAAGCTCGGATACGTCCCTCTTGCCGCCGTCCTGCTCTCGCTCGCCGCGTGCGGCGGCGGCAGCTCCGGCAATCGCTCGCTGGGCGGAGGAGCGGTGCCCTTCGATGGCTTCAGCAACGTGCAGCCGAACAGCACGGTGCAGCTTCAGGGCATTGGCCGCGTCGCCCAGTACGCGCCGAACGCGCGCAACACCGGCATCGTGCTCGACCCCAGCCAGCAGGTGAACGTCACCAGCACGGCCACCGTGGACGGCACCGGCACCCCGACCGCGCTCTCGGTTCAGACCGACCCGGCGAACCCGTTCAGCGGCGGCGCGACGCTGGGCCCGGCCGGCACCGGCGCTTCCTTCGACACCGCCAGCGGCGACAGCTTCACCGACGGCACCGTTGCGCTGGGGGCCGACGCCGCCGGCTTCGACGTCGCCAGCACCGCCGGCACGGACCAGATCGGCATCGTCGCCAATCCGGTCTCACAAAACTTCGAGTACCAGACCTTCGGCGTGTGGGCCAACGGCCTCGACACCAATTCCGGCGTCATGGGGGCGGCCTCGCTCGGCGTCGCCTCGCTGGGGGTGCCGACGAACGGCACCGCCAACTACAGCGGCACGGCGAACGGCATCTACGTCGATGCCAGCGGCACGGAGTTCTATACCTTCGCCGGCTTCACGGCCTCGGCGAACTTCGACACCAACTTCCTCCACGTCGCCACCTCGGGCACGCAGGCCATCAACGCCAACACGCTCTCCGCCTCCGACATGCACTCGCTGCTCGACTTCAGCGGCGATGGCCAGCCGACCCAGCCCTTCGCCGTGAACATCGCGAATGGCGCCACGCCGGCGACGCTCAGCGGCACCTTGAAGGGCCAGTTCTACGGGACGGCGCAGCAGGAGATCGGCGGCACCTTCGACATGACCGGCGCCCCCGGCCACTACATGGGCGCCGTCGGCGGCAAGACGCCGTGACGGCCCGCCGCAGCGGCACGGGGGCCGGCGGTGCGGGGCGGTGCGGGCGCGGCGGCTGACGCCGTCCGGCCCACGGTCATCGCCCTTCTCGCTGTGCTGGCGGGCGCGGCGGTCCCGCTCGCCCCCGCGCCGGCCGGTGCCGCGACCTACACCTCGCCCGCGCGCATCGAGGCGGGGTTCGAGGCCGGCCTGCGCGCGCTGGCCTCGGGCGACGCGCCGCGGGCCATCCGGCTGTTCCGTGCCATCCTCGCCGAGCACCCGGACCTGCCGCGGGTCCGGCTCGAGCTGGCCCGCGCCTACTTCGTGGCGCGCCAGTGGGAGGACTCGCGCCGCGAGTTCTTCGTCGTCCTCTCGGGCGGCGTGCCGGCGACCGTGAAGGCCAACATCCTGCGCTTCCTGCAGCAGATCGACGCCCGGCGCGGCTTCGACTGGACGCTCTCGCTCGGGCTCGCCACCTCGCCCGAGGCCGCGCGGCAATACGACACCGACAAGGTCAAGGTGAACGTGCTCGGCGTGCCGCTGCCGTTCACGCTCAAGCGCGAGCATGACGGGCTCTACGGCGTCGCCGCCAGCGGCAGCGCCGAGTACCGGGTCGAGCTTCCCAGCCCCGGCGACGGCCTGCGCGCCACCGCCTTCGGCCAGGGCTTCTTCAACCTGTTCGATGGCAATGGCGGCGGCGCCGACGACTACCGCCTCGGCGCGCGGGCGGGGTTCAGGGGCGCCTGGCCGCGCACCACCGCGTTCCTCTCGGGCGTCGTCTCGACGCGCTATTTTGCCGGCGCGCCCCTCGAGGACCGCGTCGCCGCGGAAACCGGCGTGGAATGGCGCAGCGCCTCGGGCCTGTCGCTGTTCGCATCCGCGGCGGGCGGCGTCGTCGACGACCACGTCTCCGACTTCCGCGACGGCACCTTCGCGCAGCTGCGCGCAGGGCTGGCGCACGCGATCGGCGGGCGCTCGCTCGCGGGGCTCGCCTTCGACGGCGAATGGCTCGACGCCAGGGGAGGCTTCGAGAGCTATGCCAACCTGGGCGGCGAGGTCTTCGGCCAGACCGATCTCGGCTTCGGCCTCGACGCCACGGCGCGCGCCTATTTCCTCAACCAGGACTACGCGGCGCGCATCCCCGCCCTGTTCGAGACCCGCAACGAGTGGGAATACGGCGTCGACCTCGAGCTGGCCAAGACCGACATCTTCCTGCTCGGCCAGTTCACGCCTTACGTGAAGGCCGGCTATTCGCGGCGCACCAGCACGATCAGCGCCTTCTCCTACCGCGAGGTCCGCTTCGAGGTCGGCATCGAGAAGGCGTTCTGAGCGCGGGCCGCGCGGCCGGCCGGGCTGCGTGCGGCGGGGCAGGGCGGCGACGCCGCACCGCCCTCGTGCCATCGGTCGGTCAGTTGGACTTGCCGCCCATCATGCCCGAGCCCTTCATCATGCCCTGGCCGCCCATTCCCTGGCCGCCCATGGTGCCCGAACCGTTCATCATCTTTTGGCCGCCCATCGTCCCCTGGCCGCCCGTCGTGCCCTGGCCCGAGTCGCTGTCCTCGTCCATGTGCTCGGCGATGTCGGCCGGGATATCGGCCTTGGTGAAGGTCTTCTGCACCTCGGCGTCGTGCACGAAGGCGACGATGTCGGCCAGGTCCTGGCCGGTGAACTCGATCTGGTGGCCTATCTCGTTTTGCTGCATCGCGATCATCGGCACCGCGCCGCGCCACATGCGGGCAAAGAAGTCGAACGGGTTCATCGGCAGCTTCATGGTCGAGGCGTCAAGATGCGGCGCGTCCGTGCCGCCCACCCCGTTGATCGAGTGGCAGACCACGCAGCCCTTGCTCGCGAACAGCTTCTTGCCGCGCTCGGGGTCCATGGTCGGCACCACCAGGCCGGGAGACAGGTACTTGGCCTGCTGGATGCCCGGCATCTGCGCCGTCGCCTTGTGGCCGGCGCCCGGCTGCATCGCGACCGCACCCGAGCCGGCCAGCCCGGCAGCGGCCGCGATCAGGGCGAATCTCGTCGTGCGTTTCATGCTTGCCTCCGCTTCTCGGAGCGGGCGGCGCAGGCTGCACCGGGTCGCGCAACGGCCGGCCGGCTCCCTCACTGCGCGCGACACTCCGCCCGCGGATGCGCGGGAACCATGATCTGGATCAAGGGCCGCAGGACTTTGCGCAGGTGCGCTGCAGGGCCGCACCCCTCACATCAGCGCCAGCGCCTTCTCCGCCACGGCCTCGGCGGTGATGCCGAAATGCCTGTAGAGATCGGCCGCGGGCGCCGAGGCGCCGAAGCTCTCCATGCCGACGAAGGCGGCCCGCTTCTCGCTGCCGCGCTCGCCCAACAGCCAGCGGTCCCAGCCTTGCCGCACCGCCGCCTCGACGCCGACGCGCACCGCGCCCGCGGGCAGCACCTTCTGGCGATAGCGCTCGTCCTGCGCCGCGAACAGCTCCCACGACGGCATCGAGACCACGCGCGCGCCCAGCCCCTTGGCCTCCAGGAGCCGCTTGGCGCCCAGCGCCACCTCGACCTCCGAGCCGCTGGCCAGCAGGATGGCGCGGCGCTTGTGGTCGGCCTCGGCCAGCACATAGGCGCCGCGCGCGGTCAGGTTCTGGTTGGTATGCCGGGTCCTGACCGTCGGCAGCCCCTGCCGGGTCAGCGCCAGCACGCTCGGCCGGCCCTGCGTGCTCAGCGCGATCTCCCAGGCTTCCGCGGTCTCCACCGCGTCGGCGGGGCGGAACACGGCGAGGTTGGGCGTGGCGCGCAGCATCGCCAGGTGCTCGACCGGCTGATGCGTCGGCCCGTCCTCGCCCAGCCCGATCGAGTCGTGCGTCATGACGAACACCACCCTGATGCCCATCAGCGCCGCCAGCCGGATCGCCGGCCGGGCATAGTCGGTGAAGCACAGGAAGGTGCCGCCATAGGGCACCACGCCGCCGTGCAGCGCCATGCCGTTCATCGCCGCGGCCATGCCGTGCTCGCGGATGCCGTAATGGATATAGCGCCCCTTGCGGCTGCCCACGTCGAACAGCCCCAGCCCCGCGGTCAGCGTGTTGTTCGAGCCGGTGAGGTCGGCCGAGCCGCCCACGGTCTCCTTCATCACCGGGTTGATGACCTCGAGCGCCATCTCGGAGGCCTTGCGCGTGGCGACCTTGGGCGCCTCGGCGGCCACGGTCTTTCTCAGCCCACGCAGCGCGGTGCCCAGCCGCTTGGGCACGTCGCCGTCCATCAGCCGCTCGAACTCGGCGCGGCGTCCCGGGCTCAGCGCCGCCAGCCGCGCCTCCCATTCGCCCCGCGCCGCTGAGCCGCGCGCACCGGCCTCGCGCCAGTTCGCGCGCACGTCGTCGGGGATCTCGAAGGGCGCATGGCTCCAGCCATAGGCCGCCCGCGCCCCGGCGATGTCGGCCTCACCCAGCGGCGAGCCGTGCGCCTTGGCCGAGTCCTGCTTGGCCGGCGCGCCGAAGCCGATATGGGTGCGGCAGGCGATCAGCGCCGGCTTGGCGCTGCGCCCGGCCCACTCCAGCGCCGCCTCGATCTCGTCGACATGGTGCCCGTCGATGGCGCGCGTCGCCCAGCCCGCCGCCGCGAAGCGCCCGATCTGGTCGGTGGTGTCGGACAGCGACAGCTTGCCGTCGATCGAGATGCCGTTGTCGTCCCACAGCACGGTGAGCCTGGACAGCTTCTGCCGCCCCGCCAGCGTGATCGCCTCCTGGCTGATGCCCTCCATCAGGCAACCGTCGCCGCACATCACCCAGGTGCGGTGGTCCACCACCTTGGGCCCGAAGCGCGCGCGCAGATGCTCCTCGGCAATCGCCATGCCCACGGCGTTGGCCAGCCCCTGGCCCAGCGGCCCGGTGGTGGTCTCGATCCCACCGGCGTGGCCGTATTCGGGGTGGCCGGCGGTGCGCGCGCCGAGCTGGCGGAAGTTCTTCAGCTCGTCGAGCGTCATGTCGGCGTATCCGGCCAGGTGCAGCACCGCATAGAGCAGCATCGAGCCGTGCCCGTTCGACAGCACGAAGCGGTCGCGGTCGGGCCAGCGCGGCGCCCCGGCGTCGTATTTCAGGTGCCCGTCGAACAGCACCGCGGCCACGTCGGCCATGCCCATGGGCATGCCCGGATGGCCGGACTGGGCGCGCTCGACCGCGTCCATCGCCAGCACGCGGATGGCGTTCGCCATGGCGAAGCGCCGCGGATCGGCGGTCTTCATGCTCTCGATTCTCGGCTGGATGTTCACTGTCTTCCCCGGGATGGCGACATCGGATGACGTCCTCGGATCGCGGCCGCGAGCGGCGCCGCGAACATGCTTCCCGGCGGCGGGGGAATCAAGCCGGGAATCCGATGCGTCCCAGTCCGCGATACCGGCCGCTATCGTTTGCACGCGATCCGTCCGCGATGATACTTGTGGTCGGGGGCGGTGCGAGGCATGATTCGACCAGCAGCCGTGCGGGGTCGAGATCGAGGCAAACGGGGGATGCGAGCGGAATGTCGGAACTGGATCAGGCGCTCGACCGGCTGAACGGCGCGGTGGTGACGCTGCTCGACGCCTCCAAGCGGGGCAAGGCCGAGCAGGGCGCCCACGCCAAGCGAATCGCCGCGCTCGAGGCCGAGCGCGACGCGCTGCGCACCGAGCTGGCCGAGCTGCGCGCCGCGCGCGAGGAGGACGCCCAGCTCCGCGCCGAGGCGGCCGAGGCGGTCAAGGCCGCGCTGGGCGACCTGCGCGCCCAGCTCGCCGCGCAGGAGCACGACACGGGCCCCCGCGCCGCCCAGGGAAGCCATTGAACCTGCGCCCTTGACCAGGGACGCCGCGAGGAGGCCCGCCATGTCCGAAGTCAGCGTCGACATCGCCGGCCGCAGCTACCGGCTCGGCTGCGGCCCCGGCGAGGAGGAGCATCTCTCGCGCCTCGCCGCGCTCATCGACACCGAGGCGCGCGGGCTCCAGCGCCAGTTCGGCAACATGCCCGAGGCGCGGCTGTTCCTGATGACCGCGCTGCTGGTCGCCGACCGCCTCGCCGACGCCGAGACCCGGCTCGACGAGCTCGAGGCGCGCGCCGACGGCCTCGACCCCGAGCGCGAGCACGCGCTGGCGGCCCGCGTCACCAGCCTGGCCGAGCACATCGAGAAGATGGCCACCACCAAGCCCGGCAACTAGCGCCCCCGCCGGCCGCACCGGGGAACCGCACAGGGGGGCACCGTGCGCTGGCGAGGCCTGCACCACGTCGAACTCTCGGTCCTCGACTACGATGCCTCCGTCGCCTTCTACGACGCGATGTTCGGCTGGCTGGGCTATCGCAGCTTCTGGACCCTCGATCTGGGCTACCGCTCCACCTACTACGTGGCGCGGCTGCCCATCCCGCACAGCTATATCGGCATCCAGCCCGCTCGCACCGGCGGCCGGCTCGACCACGTCGCGCACGCCACCGGCATCCACCACGTCGCGCTGTGGGCGCGCAGCCGCGCCGAGGTCGACGCCTTCCATGCCGAATTTCTGCTGGCAAGGGACGTGCCCGTCACGGATCCCCCGGCCGACTACGCGATCTATGCGCCGGGCTACTACGCCGTGTTCTTCGACGACCCGATCAACGGCATCCACTGGGAGCTGGCGCACACGCCCCGCATTCCCTCTCCGCTGGCCTATCTCCGCTGGCTCCGCGCGCTCAAGGCGGCGACCAGGGACCATCCCGACTGGCGCGCCGACCCCATAGCCGCTGCCATGCGCCCGCTGCCGGGGCGGGGCGCGCCGCGCGGCTGAACCGGCCTCGCCCCTTTTCAACGCCCTGCCGCGCCCCTATCTTGGCCCACGGCGGGTGCTGTCCTTCCCGTTCAGAGGCCAGAATCCTGCTGGCCTATTTCTTCTCGCGGGAGCCGGCGCTGCGACTGGCCGTGGCCTATCGCATCTGGTGCCCACCTGGTTAGCCAGGCTCGCGAGGATCTGGAGCCTCGACGGTCGCGACGGGCCCGCCACCCGCCTTGCACGCGCGCCGCCCGCGCGCTAGAGCCACCCTCCATGGACCCCGCCCCCGATCCCAAGGCCGCGCTGCGCCGCGCGGCGCTCGCGCGCCGCAAGGCCGCGCATCAGGCCGACCGTGCCGCCGGCGGCGAGGCCGCGATGGCCGCGCGCGACCACGTGCTGGCCATGCGGCTCCTGGCCGGCGCGCGCACCGTCTCCGGCTACCGCCCGATCCGCTCCGAGATCGACCCCACCCCGCTGATGCAGGCGCTCCACGCCGCCGGGCACCGACTGTGCGTGCCGGTGATCGAGGGCGCCGGCCTGCCGCTGCGCTTCCGCGCATGGCAGCCGGGCGCCGAGATGGTGGCGGGCGCCTTCGGCGCCGAGGTCCCGGCCCGGGGCGCCTGGCTCGAGCCCGACCTCCTCATCGCGCCGCTGGTGGCCTTCGACGCCGCGGGCCACCGGCTCGGCTATGGCGGCGGCTTCTACGACCGCAGCCTCGCCCAACTGCGCGCCCGGCGCCGCACGCTCGCCATCGGCCTCGCCTATGCCGCGCAGCAGGTCCCGGCGATCCCGCACGAGCCCACCGACCAACGCCTCGATGCCGTCGTCACCGAGGCCGGCCCGATCCTGCCCGGCCGATGACCGGGGTCCGCGAGGCCCGCGCCGCCGACGCGCAGGCGATCTGGCGCATCCTCGAGCCGATCTTCCGCGCCGGCGAGACCTATACGGTCGAGCGCGACATCGGCCAGGACGCGGCGCTCGCCTACTGGTGCGACCCGCCGCACCGGGTCTATGTCGCCGAGCGCGACGGCGCCGTGCTCGGCGACATAGAC
>NZ_JBZSYN010000091.1:0-65806 GCF_058622915.1 Thermohalobaculum sp.
GGGCAGCACACGAGATGGGGCTGGCCAACGTCAGCCACATCGAGGACGGCTTCAAGGGCTGGAAGGAGTCCGGCGGGCCGGTGGCGGAGAAGGAGTGATGCTCTCCGACGAGCAGGCGATGATCCGCGACATGGCGCGGACTTTCGCGCAAGAGCGGCTGGCCCCCGGCGCCCGCGCCCGCGAGAAGGCCGGCGCCATCGAGCCCGAGATTGTCGCCGAGCTTGCCGAGCTGGGCTTTCTGGGCATGACCATCGACCCGGACTGGGGGGGCGCGGGGGCGGACTATGTCTCCTACGCGCTGGCGATGATCGAGATCGCCGCGGGCGACGGCTCGGTCTCGACCATGGTCTCGGTGCACAACGCGCCGGTCTGTGCCGTGCTCGACCGCTTCGCCAGCCCCGAGCAGAAGGAGCGCTGGCTGCGCCCGCTGGCCGAGGGCCGCCAGGTCGGCTCGTTCGCGCTGACCGAGCCGCAGGCGGGCTCGGATGCCTCCAACCTCAAGACCCGGGCGACCCGGACCAATGACGGCTATGTCGTCAACGGATCGAAGCAGTTCATCTCATCGGCCCGGATCGGCAAGACCACCGTCATCTTCGCCGTCACCGACCCCGACAGGGGCAAGAAGGGCATCTCCTGCTTCGTCGTGGCCAACGACACGCCCGGGTTCAGCGTGGTCAAGGTCGAGGAGAAGCTGGGTCAGAAGGCCTCCGACTCCTGCGCGCTGGCCTTCGAGGACATGAAGGTCCCCTTCGACGACCTGATCGGCGAGGAGGGGCAGGGCTATGCCATCGCGCTCTCCTCGCTCGAGGCGGGGCGCATCGGCATCGCTGCCCAGGCCACCGGCCTCGCCCAGGCCGCCTTCGAGCGGGCGCTGGCCTATGCCAGGGAGCGCACCGCCTTCGGCGGGCCGATCTTCGAGCTGCAGGCCGTGCAGTTTCGGCTGAGCGAGATGGCGACGCAGCTGGAAGCCGCGCGTCAGCTGGTGCTGAACGCCGCACGGATGAAGGACGCCGGCCAGCCCTGCCTCAAGGAGGCCTGCATGGCCAAGCTCTACTGCGCCGAGGCCGCCGAGCGGATCACCTCGGAGGCGATCCAGGTGCTGGGCGGCTATGGCTACCTCGCCGATTACGAGGTCGAGCGCATGTACCGCGACCAGAAGGTCTGCCAGATCTACGAGGGCACCAACGACATCCAGAAGCTGATCATCGCCCGGCAACTGGCCGGATAAGGGGTGTCCACATTTGGACGCGATCTAAGCCATTGAAAATATGTCGATATCGATTCGGACGTGTTTTATGGTTAACGGACGGAAGGCTCAATCCTGCCGGCCGAGGACGAGCGGCCGGGCGGCCAGATAGAGCACGGCGCCGTTGAGCAGGTGCCACAGGAAATGCGTGCCCAGCGGAAAGGCCTGGCAAACCGTGGGGTCGATGGTCCGGAAGGTCAAAGAGACCGCCAGCACCGCACCCGCGGCCAGCAGGTCGTAGCGGCCCGGCCGTGCGGCTCTGGCGTGGAAGACGCCGATGGCCACGAGGATCACCAGCGCCGGCAGGTAGTCCACCGAGCCGTTGAGGACGCGCGGCAGCGCGCCGGCCGCCAGCGCCAGTGCCAGGTATGCGCCGACAGCGGCGGCTGAGGGCGCGCGCGGCCACCCCATGATGTGTCGCGCATACAGCCACAGCCAGACCAACTGGAACAGCAGGATCGGGACCACGTCGGCCAGCATCGCGCTGCGCGTCGCCAGGGTGTGGAAGGCGAAGCTGCCCGCGCCGATGGCCACGGTGAGGAAGACCAGCAGGCCGATGCCCGGCGAGAGCGCGCCCTCGCGCCGCGCCAGCCGCCACATGGCCCAGGCGGCGAGAAGGAAGGCGATATTGGTCAGCGCATTGACCGGCTCGGCCCAGAAGGCGGGACCGGTGCGCTCGCAATAGATGTCGATCACCCGCCCACGGCCCTCACAGCCTGTTGCGCTTGTTGCGCAGCATCCGGCCGCACTTGTGCCGGCAGGTCGCCAGGCTGTCGGCCTTCCAGGCGGCCGCGTAGTGGCTGGCGAAGGGCTCATCGAGCAGAATGTTCTCGAGCGGCCGGTTGCGGATGTTGTAGCGCTCGGGCCCCAGCCCGTGTGCGGCGAAGAACGCCTGCTCCTCGTCCGAGCCGGTCACCCAGCAGCAGGCCGAGACCTGGCCGTGCGCCGAGATGTAGGGCCGGTTGTAGGCCGCCGACTTGCAGTCGATCCCGTTGATGCCGGGATGCGCCGTCTCGGGCTCGGCGTCGGGGTCCTCGACGAACTCGATGCCGTCGCCGGCGCGACGGAACTGGCGCGCCTTGACCGTGGGCAGCTCGAGGAACCGCTCCTCGCCGCCGGGCATGACATACCGATATTTCGGGCCACCCGAGAAGCGGATGGTGTCGATCAGCGTGAACTGGGCGAAGCCCATCTCGCGGCTCAGCCGGAACGCCTCGTCGATCTGGTGCTGGTTGTGGCGGAAGATGATGAAGTGCCACTCGGCCCGGGCGCCGGTGGCGATGTAGGCCCGCGCATTCTGCATGATCCGGTCGAAGCGGGTGTTAACGCGGTAGAGGGGGTTGGTGTCGGCCAGACCGTCCACGTGCAGCTCGAGCCTTGAGCCCGTGCGCTTCATCGCCTCGCCCAGCCGCGTCCACCAGCGCGGCGGCCTGAGCCCGCCATTGGTGGAGACCGCCAGCCGCACGCCGCGCGCGGTCAGGTGCTCGGCGATCTGCAACAGTTCGGAGGCCGCCAGCGGGTCGCCATAGGCGCCGCCGAACACGATCTCCTCGGTTCGGGCGCAGAATTCGTCGGTGAAATGGGTGCGGAAGTCGTCGAGCCCGAGCTCGACGTTGAACACCTTGGTGCGGTCCGGGCGGCAGAAGTTCAGCGCGTCGGTGCGTGGGCACATCGGGCAACCGGCATTGCACTTGTCGGTCAGCTCGACGTGGAAGATATAGGGGCGCCGGGCGCTGAACATGGCGGTGTCTTTCATGCGGCGCACCCTAGCCCGAGCGCGGGCGCGCGACCAGTGGGCGGCGGGATATCCGCCGCGGGCGGCGCCTCAGACGGCGTGCGGGCTGGTGGTGGCGAGGCGGTGCATGTACATGCCGACGGCCATCGCGGCGCAAAAGATCAGCGCCTCGATGTTCCCCGTGGCCAGAGCCGTGAGCGCCGGGCCGGGACAGAAACCGACCAGCCCCCAGCCGGCGCCGAACAGCGCCGCTCCGCCCAGCAGGCGGCCGTCGATGCCGCCGGCCGGGCGGCCGGGAAAGCTGCCGCCGAAGACAGGCGCGCGGCGTGCCGCGGCGAACCGCCAGGCCAGCGCCATGGGAACCAGTGCGCCCGCCATGACGAAGCCGAGCGTCGGGTCCCAGCCGCCGGTCGGGATGGCGGCGAGGTCGAGAAAGCCCAGCACGCGCGCCGGGTTGACCATATCGGAGACGATCAGGCCCAGCGCGAACAGGGCGCCGGTGACAAGGGCAGTCACGAAGCGCATGTCAGCCCGCCCCCGCGCCGTGGCGGACGGCGTAGACCACCGCCGCGGCGAGCGCCATGAAAACGGCGGTCGCAGCCAGCGAGCGGGGCGAGAGCCGCGACATCCCGCACACGCCGTGGCCGGAGGTGCAGCCGCCGCCGAGCCGGGTGCCGAAGCCGACCAGCAGGCCGCCGATCATCAGCAAAGGCGCCGAGTTCGTGATGGTGATCGTCGGCGGCCCCGCAAACACCTCATAGAGCGCAGCGGCCCCCAGCATGCCGACGAGGAAGGGGCCGGTCTCGGGCAGGTTCCGACCCGCGAGCGCACTGCCAAGGATGCCGCTGATCCCCGCGATGCGGCCATTTCCGATCAGCAGAATCGCCGAGGCGGTGCCGATCATCAGGCCGGCGGCGAGGCCGAATATCCACGCCTGCTCCATGTGTGGTTTCCCCGATTGCCGTCCCGTACGGCGGCGTCGACCGCCAGGGCACAAATGGGTGTGCGCGAAGATATCGCAAGATCTCCCTTCAATGTTGTCACAGGGTGGGGCGAATTTCCCAATGTCGCTGGCGCGACGCCGCAATCCTTTCCCAGTGCGACGTTTCCGTGCGCGATGGCGCGCCGGCTTTGCCCGAGAAGGGGGCCCAATTCGGACCATGCTGGCGGAGCGACATGATGAGCGAGACGCATACCCACAAGCTGCTCGACGGCCGGCGCGCGGCGGCCGAGATTCTGGAGGGCGTGGCGCGCGGGACGGCCGAGCTGGCCGAGCAAGGCTGGGCGCCCCGGCTGATCTCGGTGACCGTGGGCGATGCCGAGGCGGTGGCCGTCTATGTGCGCAACCAGCGCCGCCGTGCCGAGGCCGCGGGGATCGCCTTCGAGGAGCGGACCTTCCCCGCCGATGTCTCCCGGGCCGAGATCGTCGCGGCGCTAAGGGCCATGAACTCGGACCCGCGCGTGACCGGGGTGATCATCCAGCGGCCAGTGCCCGACCACCTGTCGATCCGGGATTTGCAGATGACCATCCATCCGCTCAAGGACGTGGAGGGGATGCATCCCGCCTCGATCGGCAACATCGTCTACAACGACCTCGATCTGGCGCCCTGCACCGCACTGGCCTCGGTGGAGCTTTTGAAGCGCACGCCGCTGGGGCTCAAGGGGCTCGAGGTGGTAGTGATCGGCCATTCCGAGATCGTGGGCAAGCCGATCGCCTTCATGCTGATGGCCGAGGGGGCGACCGTGACCGTGTGCCACCACATGACGCGGAATTTGGCCACCCACTCGCGCCGCGCCGATGCGGTGTTCGTGGCGGTGGGCAAGCCCGGGCTGGTCACGGGGCAGATGATCAAGCCCGGCGCGGTGGTGATCGACATCGGCATCAACCAGGTCGAGGGCGGCATCGTGGGCGACGCCGATTTCGAGAGCTGCGCCGAGGTGGCCGGCTGGATCACGCCGGTGCCCGGCGGGGTCGGGCCGGTGACGGTGGCGATCCTGATGCGCAATGCGGTGATCGCCGCGCGGCGCCAGAAGGCGCATTACGACAAGGCGTTCAACGCCGACGATTTTGCGGCCTGAGGCGCGGGCCGCTGCCCGTGTCCACGCGTGGACATGGGGTCAAGTCGTTGATATGCAATGCAGATCACACTTGTGATGGTTCGGCGGGTGGGTGTAAAGCACCCACCGTCGCTCGCTCCCCGCGACTGCACTTTGCAACCGAATGGCCCCGGCCCCGAGCCGGGGCCTCCTTCACCGCCGGATAGGTGGTCCCGGGTCGAGCCCGGGACCCATGGAGCGGTCGGTGCGGTGGTGCACGCGCCGGCCACCGCGGATCACACGTGTGATCCGCCTTTCAGGCCAATGGGTTAACTGCGTGGGCACGCGTGCCCACATTACGCCGCCCGCGCCGGCGGGAAGGCGGCCAGCTCGCGCGGGCGGGGGCCGGAGAAGGTGGTGCGGTGCAGGAGCCGCCGCTGGCCCTGGTAGTCGTTCACCGCGTAGTGCTGGGTGAACAGGTTGTCCCAGATCGCCACCGCGCCGGCGCTCCAGCGGACGCGGCAACAGAATTCAGGCCGGGTGGCGTGGCGCTGCACCTGCTCGAGGATCGCGCGGCTGTCGGCCTCGCTCATGCCGTCGAGGCGGGTCACGTAGGTCGTGTTGAGGAACAGCGCGGCGCGGCCCGTCAACGGGTTGCGCAGCACCGCGGGGTGCGCCCGCTCGGTATCGGCGCTCGGGTCGCCCCGGCTCATGACCATCGAGGCGGTGGCCCGCTTCTCGGGCGGCGGCGCCCATTTCACCCCGTAGGGCTTGCCCACATGGATGCCGTCGCGCGAGGCGAGCAGATCCTGGAGCGGGGCGGGCAGCGCCTCCCAGGCGGCGGCCTGGCTGGCCCAGACGGTATCGCCGCCATAGGCGGGGATCACCTCGGCGGCGAGGATCGAGCCGGCGGGCGGCGTCTCAAGGAAGCTGAAGTCGGTGTGCCAGTCGCCGCCGAACACGCCGCCTTGCTCGTGCGCCTCCTTGAGCACGCGGATCACCTCGGGCTCGCCCGCGAGCGGCTCGACATAGGGCAGCCGCATCGGCTGGCCGAAGGCGCGGGTCAGCGCCTTGAGGTGCTCGATGCCGAGGTGCTGGTCGCGCAGGAAGATCACCTGATGGCGGGCCAGTGCCTCACGCAGCTCGCCCGCGAGGCCGGGCGAGACCGGCTGCTTCAGGTCGACGCCCTCGATCTCGGCGCCGATGTTTCCGGTGACGGGTCGGATGGTGAGCATGCTTGCCTCTTCAGCTGGCGTAGTCCGAGCCCTCGACGTCCAGGATGGCGCGGAGCTCGGCGAGGTGGCGGTCGGCCTGTCCGGGGTAGCTCTCGATCTCGGAGGCCGTCTTCTCGGCGACGTCGTCGGACAGAAGGCGCAGGGGGCGGCCGGTCCAGAGCGCCTTGATATAGGTCTCGGCGGCACGCTCGAAGTAGTAGAGCCGGTTGAAGGTCTCGGCAACCGTGGCACCGATCACCATGATGCCGTGGTTGCCCATCACCAGCACCTTCTTGGCGGGGTCGGCGAGAAGGGTGCAGCAGCGCTCGGCCTCCTGCTCGAAGGCGAGGCCGCCGTAGGAGTCGTCGATCGCGACGCGATTGAAGAAGATGGCGCTGTTCTGGTCGATCGGCGGGAGCCGCGAGTCGGCGAGGCTGGCCAACACGGTGGCGTGGACCGAATGCACGTGCATGGCGCAGCGGGCGTGGCCGCAGCGCCGGTGCAGCGTGCCGTGCAGGCCCCAGGCGGTGGGGTCGGGGGCGTCCGGACGCTCCATGGTCGCCGGGTCGTCGGCGTCGATCAGCAAGAGATCCGAAGCGCGGATGCGGGCGAAATGCACCTGGTTGGGGTTCATCAGGAACTTGCGCCCGTCTTCGCTGACCGACAGCGAGAAATGGTTGGCCACCGCCTCGTGCATGTTCAGCCGGGCAGTCCAGCGGAAGGCGGCGGCGAGGTCGGCGCGCTCGGCCCAGTGGGCCAGGTTCGGGCGGGTGTCGCGGGCGGCGAGGGTCATGGCGGGCTCCAAGGGGTCAGGTGACGTCATAGCGCGGGAGACGGCGGGGGTCGGCCTTCGCCTCGGCCACCCAGCGCTGCACAGCCGGGTGGGCGAGGAGCTGCTCGAGATAGTGACTGACGCCGTCGGCAGGCAGGGCGTATTCGTGGAAGCGCAAGGCCACCGGGGCGTAGAAGGCGTCTGCCACCGAGAATCGGTCGCCGCAGAGCCAGGGACCGCCGGTGGCGGTCAGCGCCCAGGCCCAGAGCTGGCGCACCCGGGCCGCGTCCACCGCGGTCGCTTCGGTAAGGTCGCGCAGCGGCGCGGGCGTGCGGTGGATGTTCATCGGGCAGTTCGAGCGCAGCGCGGCGAGGCCCGAATGAATTTCGGCGGCGAGGCTGCGGGCGATGGCGCGATGCCAGGGGTCGGCGGGCCAGTGGCCGGCGCCGGCGTGACGCTCGGCCAGCGTCTCGGCGATGGCCAGCGTGTCCCAGACCCTGCGGGTGGCGCCGGGCTCATCCCATTCCAGCAGGGGCACGCTACGGACCGGCGACTTGGCCTTGCGGAAGGCGTCGAAGGCCGGGTCGTACATGGGCACGGGCCGGTCCTCGAAGGGCAGGTCGAAAGCGGCGAGCAGCAGCCAGCCGCGCAGGGACCAGCTGGAGTAGGCCTTGTCGCCTGTGTAGATGCGGTACATCGGGGCGCCCGGCTTGCCGCGGAGACTCGGTGCGGGAGATTTGCAGCAAGCGGGTCGCGTGGCAACCGGTCCCTAGCGGTGGGCGTCCTCGCCGGCGTGGCGAGGGCGATGAAAAAGCGGCGTCAGGATGGGCCGCACCAGGATCGCCAGCCAATTGGGAGCTCAAAGACCGGAGACGTGAGTGCGCGTATCTCGGTCGCAGCCGCGAGTCCTCGATCGCTGGCGCACCCGTTTTCCGTATCGATCGATCCGCTGCCCGGGCTGCGCTACGGTCACGTTCGATCGTACAGTCCTAAATATCTCCGATTTTCAGTTAAAAGATGTGGAACACTTCTGGGCACAACTCTTGGTTGTGTCGAATTCATAATTAGATCCAAATATTGCCAAAAACTTTTCGGAAGATCGGTGCGTCGCGCTCGCAGCGCGGTCGCGTCGAGTTCTTAGCGTGTGTACCGAGGGACGGTCCGCCGTTCCTTGAACGGAGGCGAAGATGAGTGGACTTTACAAGCGCCAGGGTGCTGGCGGGATGACTACCGACGAAGAGATGTGGGCCGGTTTGGATCGGGGCGATCCGTCAATCATCGACGATGACGATGTTCCCGTTGAGCGGCGGATCCGCACGATCCTTTTCATTTACACCGCGATCCTCTGCGTCGGTGTGATGTTTCTGGTGCACTGAGCCAGCAGCCGGCGCTCGATCCGACGGCCCCCGCGCGGCCATCGGCCCGCGTCAGGCGACGCGGTTCGGCGGCTCGCTGCCGTCGAAGAAGGCCCTGAGGTTCTCGAGCACCGTCATGCCCATCGCCTCGCGTGTCTCGGTGGTGGCACTGCCGAGATGCGGCAGGAGCGTGACGTTTCGCGTGCGGCGCAGGGCCTCGGTCACCTGGGGCTCGCGCTCGAAGACGTCGAGCCCGGCGCCGGCTATGGTGCCCTTGTCCAGCGCCTCGATCAGCGCCGCCTCGTCGATCAGGTCGCCGCGGGCGGAGTTGATGAGATAGGCGGTGGGCTTCATCAGCGAGAGGCGTTCGGCGTTGATCAGGTGCACGTTCTCGCCGCCGCCCGGGGCGTGCAGCGAGACGAAATCGGCAACGCGCAGGACGTCCTCGACGGTGCCGAGCTGGCGCGCGGGCACGCCGGGGTTCTCGACCGGAAAGGCGTCGTGGAACACCACCTCCATGCCGAGCGCCAGGTGGCAGCGCTTGGCCATCGCCTTGCCGATGCGGCCCATGCCGATGATGCCCAGCACCTTGCCCTGGGGCGATGTGCCGAGCAGCTGGGTGGGCCGCCAGCCGGTCCATTCGCCGGCGCGGAGCATGGATTCCCCTTCCCAGGCGCGGCGTGAGGCGGCGAGGAGCAACGTCAGCGCGATGTCCGCGGTGGCGTCGGTGAGCACGCCGGGGGTGTTGGTCACGACCAGCCCGGCGCGCTTGGCCGCCGCGATGTCGATGTTGTTGAAGCCCACCCCAAACTGGCCTAGCATCTTCGCCCGCTTGGGCGCGGCGAGGACGCCCGCATCCACCTTGTCCGTCACGGTGGGGCAGACGGCGTCGTACTCGTCGAGCGCGGCGCGCAGCTGGTCGGCGGTCATGGGCGCGTCGGCCTCGTTCAGCGTGACGTCGAACAGGGTCTTCAGCTCGGCCTCGACGCGCTCGGGCCATTTACGGGTGCAGATCACGCGCGGCTTGGTCATCCGGTGCTCTCCTTCGGCTGGCTTTCGTCCCGCGTGCGCCCGGAGCCCGGCCGCCGCGCATCGGTGGGGCGCATACCATAGTGTTTCTGGTAGGCCATAGCGAAATGCGAGCTGGACGAGAACCCGGTCAGGACGCCGATCTCGAGCGTGGAGAGATTGGTGTAGAGCAGGAGATCGCGGGCCTTCTCGAGCCTCAGCCCGCGGTAGAACTGGGCCGGCGAGGCGTCGAGATGGGCGCGGAACATCCGCTCCATGCGGCGCAGGCGCAGGCCGGAGAGCGCGGCGATCTGCTCCATGCCCAGCGGCGTCTCGACGTTTGCCAGCATGAGGCGCACGGCGTGCTGCAGGGGCGAGGGCAGGGTTTCGAGCCGGTCCAGCGCGCCGGAGCGCTGGTGGATCGCCGCGTTCCTGATGCGGTCGATCTGAAACTGGTTCGCCACGGCACGCGAAAGCGCCGGGCCATGGTCGCGGCCGATCAGCTCGAGCATCATGTCCATCCCCGCCACGCCGCCGGAGCCGGTCCAGCGGTCACGGTCGATGACGAAGAGCCCCGGCGAGGTGTCGAGGTCGGGGAAGGCCTCGTCAAAGGCGGGCTGGAACTCCCAGTGGATCGTGGAGCGATAGCCCTCGAGCAGCCCCGCGCGGGCCAGGATGAAGCTGCCCGAGGAGAGCGAGCCGAGGACAAGGCCCGCGCGCGCGCACTGGTGCAGCGCGGCGTGCAGGCGCTGGCGGCCCGGCGGATCGTGGTCGAGGCCGGCGCAGACGAAGAGGTAGTCGGTCTCGGCGGCCGACGCTGAAATTTCCGGCAGGCCGCCGGCAACATTCACCGCCATGCCGTTCGAGGCAGCGATCGCCTCGCCATCGGCGCTGTAGAAGCGCCAGGCGTACCAGGTCCGGCCGAGAAGGCGGTTGGCGGCGCGCAGCGGCTCGACGGCGCTGACCACGCTGAGCATGGAGAAATCGCGGATCAGCAGGAAGGCGATCGTGGTCGCGCGATCCGTGTCGGGGCGTGCCATCATTGGTCGGGACTGTCGTGTTTTTGACTGCGGAGGCGACAATCGCCCGAGACCATGCGGGCGTCAACATCTGACGAACAATACCCGGAGGAGCGGATGCCAGCGGAGGAAGGTCGAGCGCGCGGCGGACGGCGCCGGACACGGCGCGAAGGTGGGGGAATCCCGCAGCTGGCCTGGCGGCGGGTGACGAATCCGTGGCCGCGCATGGAGATCCTGGCGCCGGAGCAGCTGGAGGCGATCCACGACGCCTCTATGCGAATCCTCGAGGAGATGGGCATCGAGCTGATGCACGCCGGAGCCTGCGAGCGGCTGGCCCGTGTGGGCGCCACGTGGGACCGCAGCACGATGACGGTGCGGATGGACCGGGGCATGGTGGCCGAGTGGGTGGCGAAGGCGCCCGGCTCCGCCACGCTGACGCCACGCAACCCGGCACGCCGGGTGCATCTGGGCGGGCGCGACCTGGTGACGACGCTGGTGGCGGGTCCGCCGGCGGTGCACGACCGGGTGCGGGGGCGGCGCAGTTCGAACCTCGAGGACTATCGCAACTTCATCCGGCTGACGCAGCATTTCAACGCGGTGCACATGATCGGCAACCAGGTGGCAGCCCCGGTCGAGATGCCGGCGAACTCGCGCCACCTCGATTGCTATCTGGCCAACCTGACACTGAGCGACCGCAGCTATCACTGCACCTCGATCGGGCGGGGCAGGGCGCTCGACGGCATCCAGATGATGGCGATCGCGCGGGGCGTCTCACTCGAGCAGATGGTCGAGGACCCCGGGGTCACGACGATCATCTCGGTCAACTCGCCGCGGCGCTTCGACGAGGCGATGGCCGAGGGGCTGATGACGCAGGCGGAGTACGGCCAGCCGATCTCGGTGACGCCGTTCACGCTGATGGGCGCGATGACGCCGGTGACGCTGGCTGCGGCGCTGGCGCAGCAGAACGCCGAGGCGCTGTTCGGCATCGTCCTGGCGCAGGTGGTGCGCGCCGGGACGCCGGTGCTCTACGGCTCGTTCCTGTCCAATGTGGACATGCGCTCGGGGGCGCCGGCGTTCGGGACACCCGAGCACACCAAGGCGGCGGTGGCCTCGGGGCAACTGGCGCGGCGCTATGGGCTGCCCTATCGCTGCTCGCCCGGGACGGCCTCGGTGGCGGCGGACGAGCAGGCGGTCTGGGAGAGCCTGATGTCCATGTGGGGCTGCATCCTGGGCGGCGTGAACCTGCTTTACCACGCCGCCGGATGGCTCGAGGGCGGGCTGTGCGCCTCCTACGAAAAATTCGTGATGGACGTGGAGCTTTTGCAGCATCTGTTCGAGGTCCTGCGCCCGATCGAGGTGACGGAGGCATCGCTGGGGCTCGAGGCCATCGCCCGGGTCCCCACGGGCGGACATTTTTTTGGCGACGCGCATACGATCGAGCGCTACGAGACGGCATTCTACCGGCCATTCCTGAGCGATTGGCGCAACTGGCAGGTCTGGGCCGAGGAGGGCGAGAGGACGGCGCGTGAGCGCGCCACGGCCAAGTGGCAGCAGGCGCTGGCCGAGTACGAGGAACCGGCGATGGATCCGGGCACGCGCGAGGCGCTGGAGGATTACGTGGCGCGGCGCAAGAGTGAAATCGGCAGCGACGAGCCCTGAGACGCGCCCCGACGTGGTTTCGCAAGGCCGCCGCCCGGACGCCGGGCCTTCAGGTGGGCCCGGTCGCGTGCTGCAGGACCGTTTTGCGATGAGAATGCATCGATGCGCCGCCAGTGGCGTCGTGCCGCCCGCGGGCCGTTCAGAACGACCGCCGATTGCTGTCCTGGATGCGCCGCGGCAGGCGCATCCACGTCGTTCCAACCAGTGCCCTCGTTCCCCCGCGGCCGACTTTGCCGGCCGGCGGCTCGAGGACGGCTTGACGCTTGCGCCGCCGTGAGCGTCGCATTTAACCGTTGCTTGCCGCCGGCCAGCGGGTCAAATTGAGCCGCGACAAAAACACGTCTCTCGGGAGGACCAGGTGACATGTCTGACGAACTGAAGGATCTCAGCTTTCGGGTAGCCCGGGGGCTCATGAGCCGGCGCGACTTCATGGGACGCGCCGCAGCGCTGGGCGTGGCCGCGCCCTTCGCCTCGCAACTTCTTGCAACCGCGGCCCAAGCCGCGCCGGTCAGGGGCGGGCACTTCATCTCCGGGCTCAGCGGCGGGTCGTCCTCGGATACGCTGGACCCTGCGCTGTCGGCCAGCGTGGTGATGCAGAACGTCAATTTCTTCTGGGGAGAGTGCCTGGTCCTGCCCAACCCGAAGACCGGCATCGCCGGGCCCTGGCTGGCGGAAAGCTGGGATGCCTCCAAAGATGCCAAGAAATGGGCCTTCAAGATCCGCAAGGGCGTCACCTTCTCGAACGGCAAGCCGCTGACGGTGGACGACGTCGTGGCGACGCTCCACCGCCATTCGCAGCCGAGTTCGAAATCGGGCGCGCTGGGCATTCTCAAGACCATCGGGCAGACCTTCAAGAAGGACGGCGACAACCTTGTGTTCGAGCTGGAGGCCGGCAACGCTGACCTGCCGTACCTATTGTCGGACTACCACCTGATCATCCAGCCGAACGGGGGCATGGACAAACCGGCGGCCGGCATCGGCACCGGCGCCTACAAGATGGAGTCGAACGAGCCGGGCGTGCGGCACGTCGCCTCCCGCCGCAAGGACTACTGGCGCTCGGACTGGGGCTACTACGACTCGGTCGAGGTGCTCGACATCAGCGATGCCACGGCGCGCGTTGCGGCCCTGACCTCGGGAAAGGTGCTCGCAATCAACCGGGTCGATCCCAAGACCATCGACCTGCTCAAGCGGGCGCCGACGGTGAAGATCGACAACGTCGCCGGGCGCGGGTTCTATTGCTTCAACGCGATGGTCGACAAAAAGCCGTTCGACAACAATGACCTGCGGCTGGCACTGAAATACGCGTTGAACCGTGAGGAGCTGTTGAGCACGATCCTGCGCGGCTATGGTTCGCTGGGCAACGACTTCCCGATCAACGCCGCCTACCCGTTGTTCCCCGATTCCATCCCGCAGCGGCACATGGATATCGACAAGGCCAAGTTCCATTACAAGAAGTCCGGCCATGATGGTACGCCGATAACGCTCAGGACCTCAAACGCGGCCTTCCCCGGCGCCGAGGACGCGGCGGTGCTGTACCAGCAGAGCTGCACCAAGGCCGGGATTCCGCTGGTGATCAAGCGCGAGCCGGCCGACGGCTACTGGTCGAACGTGTGGAACGTGAAGCCCTTCTCCTCGTCATACTGGGGCGGGCGGCCGACGCAGGACCAGATGTACACGGTGGCGTATTTCTCGACGGCGGACTGGAACGACACGCACTGGAGGCGGCCGAAGTTCGACAAGCTGCTGCTCGAGGCGCGTGCCGAGCTCGACAAGAAGCGGCGCAAGGAGATCTACACCCAGATGGCGACGATGTTGCGCAACCAGGGTGGGGTAATCGTGCCGATGTTCAACGACTTCGTCGATGCGTCGACCAAGAAGCTCGAGGGGGTCGTCACGGACCCGACCTTCGAGACCGGGAACTTCCTGTGGAGTTGCCGCACCTGGCTGGCCAAGTAACGCCGAATCGGGCGGCGGATCACCCGCCGCCCCCGGCCGGCCTTGGGGGAATGGCATGGCTTCAGGAAAATATCGGATGAATCCGGCGCTGCGGCTGGTGTTGCAGCGGATACTCATCGGATTTCTGTTGATTCTGGCGATCTCGGCGCTGCTGTTCATCGGGGTCGCGCTGCTGCCCGGCGACTTCGCACGCAACTTCCTGGGGCAGAGCGCCACGCCGGAAGCGGTGGCCAACATCCGGCAGGAGCTGGGCCTCAACCGACCCTTGCTGGTGCGCTATTTTCAGTGGCTGGGCGGGGTGCTGCACGGCGACTTTGGACGAAGCTGGGCGAACCACTCGAGCGTCAACGAGCAGCTGTTCACCCGGTTCAACAACACGCTGTTCCTGGCCACCGTCGCGGCCTGTTTCGCGGTGCCGATCTCGGTGGGGCTCGGAATGCTGGCGGTGTTCTTTCGCGAGCGGCTGCCGGACCGGCTGATCAACATCCTCTCGCTTGCCGCGATCTCGATGCCGGAGTTCTTCATCGGCTATCTGTTCATCTTCTTCTTCGCGCTGCAGGTCGGCATCGGCTCGGGACCGCCGATCATCCCGACCCAGCCGGTCTGGTCGTGGGCGAACGTGCAACTTGTTGCACTGCCGGCGGCGACCCTGGTCGTGGTGGTCCTGGCTCACATGATGCGGATGACGCGTGCCGCCATCATCAACATCATGGAGTCGGCCTATATCGAGACGGCCGAGCTGAAGGGCCTCAAGCCCATGCGCATCATCCGCAAGCACGCGGCGCCGAATGCCATCGCGCCCATCATCAACGTGGTCGCGCTGAATCTCGCCTATCTGGTGGTCGGCGTCGTCGTGGTCGAGGTGATCTATGCCTATCCCGGCATGGGACAGTACTTCGTCGACGCGGTGACCGTGCGCGACATGCCGGTTGTGCAGGCCTGCGGCGTGGTCTTCGCCGCCGTCTACATTGTCCTCAACATGCTGGCCGACGTTGGTGCGATCCTCGCCAACCCGCGGCTGCTGCATCCGAGATAGCGCCATGGCGGCTTTTGTTCCCGCCTATTTTGTCGTGCTGCTCATCGGGGCCGGCCTGACCCGCCATTGGCGCCACCGCGACGGGTTCGTGGCACTCGTGGTGCTGCTGGTGATCTCGGCGGCGACGGAGGCGATCTGGGGACGCCCGGCGATTGTCGGCCTCGCGGTCATTCTCGCCGCATTCGCTGGGGCGGCGCTGCTGGGCTTCCTGTTCCGGACCCTGATGGTGACCGTGCTCCCAACCAATGCTGCACGGTTCATGAGGACGGCGCCCCTGACCGCCTCCTTCGGCATGTTCGTCGTCGTCGTGATCCTGTTCCTGGCGATCTTCGCGAATTTTGTCGCGCCCTATGGCGAGCGCCAGATCGTCGGCGATGTGTGGCAGGCGCCCAGCGCCCAGTTTCTGCTGGGCACCGACAACCTGGGGCGCGACATGCTTTCGCGGCTGATCTACGGCGCACAAACGACGATCGCGGTGGCGCTGGCCGCGAGCGTCACAGCCTTTTCGATCGGCATGTTCCTGAGCTTCACGGCAGCGACCGTGGGCGGCTGGTTCGACCAGATCTCCAGCCGGCTTGAAGACATGCTGATGGCGATTCCGACGCTGATCTTCGCCCTCGTCGTGCTGGCGGCACTGCCGCAGAATGTGTTCGTTCTGGTGGCCGTGATGGCGATCATCGACCAGACCCGGGTCTTCCGGCTGGGCCGCGCCGTGGCCATGGATATCGTCGTGCAGGACTTCGTCGAGGCCGCCCGCCTGCGCGGCGAACGCTGGAGCTGGATCATCGTGCGCGAGGTCCTGCCGAACGTCCTGACCCCGCTGATCGCGGAGTTTGGGCTGCGTCTGACCTTCGCGGTCCTGTTCCTCTCGACGCTGTCGTTCCTTGGCCTGGGGATCCAGCCGCCGGCCGCTGACTGGGGCGGCATGGTCAAGGACAACAAGGACGGAATCATCTTCCTGGTGCCGGCGGCGCTCTATCCGGGCGGGGCCATCGCGCTCATGGCCGTCAGCGTCAACATGGTGGTCGACTGGCTGCTGCGCCGAACGTCGAGCCTGAGAGGAGGTCGGGGCGCATGAGCAAGCTGCTGGAGGTGCGCGACCTGTGGATCGAGGCGACCGTCTACCCGCCGGGCGACGATCCCTTCGACATCGATATCGTCAAGGGGGTGAGCTTCGATCTCGAGAAAGGCAAGGTGATCGGTCTGATCGGCGAGTCCGGAGCCGGCAAGTCCACCATTGGCCTGGCCGCCCTGGCCTATGGCCGCTCGGGTGTACGCATCACCGGGGGCGAGGTGCGACTCGACGGCGACGACATCCTCAAGCTGAGCCGCGAGGGCATCCGTGATACGCGCGGGCGGCGCGTGTGCTATGTGGCGCAGTCGGCCGCCGCCGGCTTCAATCCGGCGCACCGGCTGGGAGACCAGGTGATCGAGGCCGCCGTGCGCCAAGGCATCATGGGCCGGGCCGAGGCGATGGAGCGCGCGCGGTACCTGTTTGGCGTGCTTGGGCTTCCCGACCCGGATAATTTCGGCAATCGCTTCCCGCACCAGGTCTCAGGGGGCCAGCTGCAGCGGGCGATGACTGCGATGGCGCTCTGTCCGAAGCCTGACCTGATCGTCTTCGACGAGCCGACGACGGCCTTGGACGTCACGACCCAGCTCGACGTGTTGGCAGCCATCAAGCACGCCATCGAGGAAACCGGCGTGGGCGCGATCTACATCACCCACGACCTTGCCGTGGTCGCCCAGATCTCGGACCAAATCATGGTGCTGCGCTATGGCGAGACCGTGGAGTACGGCTCGGTGCAGCAGATCATCGAGGAGCCGGGCGAGGATTACACCCGGCAGCTCCTCTCGATCCGCTCCGACGTCAAGCCCGAGGCCGAAAATCAGGAACAGGCGCTGCTCCGGCTCGAGCGGATCAGCGCCTCATACGGGCAAGTGCCAGTGCTCTATGACGTGTCGATGCACGTGCCACCCGGCCAGACGCTGGCGGTGGTCGGAGAGTCCGGCTCGGGCAAATCGACAACAGCGCGGGTGATCACCGGTCTGCTGCCGCCGACGTCCGGTCGCGTGCTGTTCGAGGGCGAGGCGTTGCCTCCGGCTCTGCCGCAGCGCTCGAAGGAGCAGCTTCGGCAGGTCCAGATGATCTATCAGATGCCCGACACAGCGATGAATCCGCGCCAGACGGTCGAGCAGATCATAGGCCGGCCGCTGCGGTTCTATTTCGGCCTGCGCGGCCGGGAACGGCGCAAGCGCGTGATGGAGCTGCTCGATCAGATCGAGATGGGAAAGGGATTCATCGATCGCTATCCGGCCGAGCTGTCGGGCGGCCAGAAGCAACGTGTCTGCGTCGCCCGCGCGCTGGCCGCCGAGCCCCGTCTGGTGATCTGCGACGAGCCGACCTCGGCGCTCGATCCGCTGGTGGCCGAGGGCGTGCTGAAGCTGCTGATGAACCTGCAGAAGGAAACCGGCGTCACCTACGTGTTCATCACCCACGACATCGCCACGGTCCGCGCCATCGCGGACTCCATCGCGGTCATGTACCAGGGCAAGGTCGTGCGTTTCGGCCCCAAGTCGAAAGTTCTGAGCCCGCCTTTCGACGACTACACCGATCTGCTGCTCAAGTCGGTGCCCGAGATGGAGCTCGGCTGGCTCGAGCGCGCGCTCGAGGAGCGGCGCATGGTCTCCGCCGGGCACTGAAGCCGATCTTGCGAAGGGGCGGCTCGTCTGGGTGGCGGGCCTCAGCCTCGGTGCATAGGCACCGTCTGCGCCTTGGCGGCCCAAGGCTGGCTGAGATCGGTCAGCGACAGCTCGAGGCACTCGACATCCACGGCCACCTCAGCATCGCCGGCCATGGTCAGCGTGAGCTTGCCGGAGGGGCCGTCGCCTTGCCGGAACAGCAGGGCGAGCAGTTCGAACACCTGTTCCCCGTCGCGGGGGTCGAGGCCGCGGGCGCGCACCTTGAGCGCACCTTCGACGCTGAGCGCGGTTCGGACGCGCTCGCAGGCGGACGGGCCCGACGGGTCTCCGATGTGGTTTTCCCAGCGGAAGCGATTCAGAAGCACCACCAGGCGGCGCTTCTTCGGCAGCCAGTGGACCTCGGCGGCCTTGCCGACGGCGTCCTGCACCAGGCTCGAGATCACCGCCAGGTCCTCCTCGCTTTCGGCGCGCAGCCTGAGGGGGCGTTCGGAGTAGTTGGCGTCCTCGAAGCGGGCGTCTGTCATGTCTCAAGCCTCCCTGATACGCTCGATCCGAGCGCCGCAGGCCCCGAGCTTTTCCTCGATCCGCTCGTATCCCCGGTCGAGGTGGTAGACCCGGCTGATCACCGTCTCGCCCTCGGCGGCAAGTCCCGCCAGGACAAGGCCCACCGAGGCGCGCAGGTCGGTTGCCATGACCGGTGCGCCGCGCAGCGCCTCGACGCCGTGGACATGGGCGGTTCCGCCATGCACCTCGATATGCGCGCCCATGCGGGCGAGTTCGGGCACATGCATGAAGCGGTTCTCGAATATGTGCTCCTCGATCTTGCTATCGCCGGTGGCCAGGGTCAGCAAGGCCATCATTTGCGCCTGGAGGTCGGTGGGGAACCCTGGATAGGGTTCCGTGCCCAGGCTCAGCGGACGGATAACTCCGTTGCGGCGCCGCACGCGCAGACCGCCCTCGGCGTCCTCCACGGCGATGTCCGCTTCCTCCAGCTTCTCGATCAGGGCGCCGATGAGGTCGCGGCGCCCTCCCTTCAGCGTGATCTCGCCGCCCGCAATGGCGGGGGCGATCATGTAGGTGCCAAGCTCCACCCGGTCGGCCAGCACGCGGTGAGTCGTGCCACCGAGACTGTCCACTCCCTCGACGGTGATCTCAGGCGTGCCCGCGCCGTCGATGCGTGCGCCCATCGCCGTGAGACAGCGGGCGAGGTCGATGATCTCCGGTTCGCGGGCGGCGTTGCGGATGGTGCTGGTCCCCTTCGCCAGGGTTGCCGCCATCAACACGTTTTCCGTGGCCCCCACCGAGACCAGGGGAAACTCGATCTCGGCGCCGGTCAGCCTGTTCGGGGCGCTGGCCTCGACATAGCCGTCGACCAGGTCGAGCCGGGCGCCCAGCTTTTCGAGCCCCATCAGGTGCAGGTCGACGGGGCGGGCGCCGATGGCGCAACCGCCAGGCAGCGAAACGCGCGCATGCCCCTCGCGCGCCAGCATCGGCCCGAGCACGAGGATCGAGGCCCGCATCTTGCGTACGATGTCGTAATGCGCCGTTTGGCTGGTGATTGCCCCGGCGTTCAGCGCCAGGACGCGGCCCTGGGAGAGGCTGGCGAACTCGCACCCCAGCGAGGTGAGCAAGTCGGCCATGGTACGGATGTCGGCGAGCCGGGGGGCGTTGGTCAGCGTCAGCGGCTGGTTCGTCAGCAGCGCCGCCGGCATCAAGGTGAGGCAAGCGTTCTTCGAGCCTGATACCTCGATCTCACCGTTGAGCGGCCGGCCGCCCTGAATCGCGATCTTGTCCATTTGCCGCCCGCGCCCTCTCCGGTTCAGTTCTCGTCGCACTCGCGTGCCGGGCTGCGCTTTGCGCCGCCGTCCCGCTCGGCCCGCGCCCGTGCCTGGGCCTTCCGGCGGCGCAGGTTCTGGCGCAGCGCCTCGGCGAGGCGCGCGGCCTTGTCGTCGTGCTGCGAGCCGGACCGGCCATCATTCTTGCCCATGGTTCGCCCGATGTAATGATCCGGGCGCCCGCAGTCCAGAATATGCACCTCGAATACCCTTGCATTCCGGAAACGATCGGTTATCTCTCGGCGCCGCGCCGCAACCGTTCGGCACGGCTTCTGGCGCTGCCGTAGCTCAGTGGTAGAGCACTCCCTTGGTAAGGGAGAGGTCGTCAGTTCAATCCTGACCGGCAGCACCACATAACCCGAGAAAAGAGAATGGATATTCGCCCTCTGCGCGGCGGGTGGCAATTCCGTGGCACGCGGTTTTCGGGCAAATACCCGTGTCAGCTTGCCTCGGCATTGCGGTGTTGTCCCAAGCATTGGGCGGACGATGCCTCCGGCGGCCCCGGCGCGTGCTTTGTCGGGCCGGCGAATGGGGGAGCGGTCACTCTTCTGCCCGCATCAGGCCGCGCAGCGTCTCCGGCTCTCGCAGCACCAGCACACCGCCGCGCTTGTCCACAAGCCCGGCCTTATGGAGCGCACTCATCTCGCGCGAGACGGCCTCCCGATGCGCGCCAATGCGCGAGGCAAGCTCGAAATGGGTCGGGGCGGGGCGGATCACTGCCTGGCCACGTTCTATGCCGGCCGCGGTCCCCAGGCGTAGCAGTTCGCGCAGCAGCCGATGGCGCATGGGCAGCGTGGTCAGCTCGAAAACGCGCTCGGTCAGCTTTCTGATCTGGGCTGTCAGGTGCTGGAGGAGCGCCGAGGTGAATGCCGGATGGGTCTCGATCAGCTCGCGGAACGCCGCTTCGGAGAGCCGGGCGAGCCTTACCGGGGTCAGGGCCTCGACCGTGGCCGAGCGCGGCGCCCCATCGATCGCGGCCAGTTCGCCAACGACATCTCCGGGCGCCGCATCGCTGTAGTCGACCGCGCGCCCCGTGTCGGAGTAGAGCGTGGCGCGCAGACGTCCCTCTAGAACGAAGAATACGTCCCGGTCCTGCTCCTGGTGCGAGATGATCGGCTGCCCTTCACGGTAGTTGGCATAGGTGAAATGCGACTCCACGACCGCCCGGTCCTCCGGGGAGAGGCGATCTAGGATATCCAGGATTGTCCCGCCTTTGCCTTCCTCGGACATTTCTTGCCTCCGCGCACAGGATCGAGCCAACAAGCCGCCACTGTCTGGCCGCTTACATTATCGCTCGGGACGCATTCTCGATAGCGCGGAGGAGAATTTGTGGCCCTGGAACCGGCAATGCGGTTGAATTCCGCTGACGAATTCACGGCGGCGCCGTTCGGTCCAGCGCCGTCTCGCTGATGGTAAGCGAAGGCTCGGCTGATAATATCCGCCCCAGCCGAGGCTGGGGCGGACATACCCGCAAATGGGTACTGGAACTGCTCCCAACCGACCGATATCTGGGCGGATGGTGAGAAGGGGGGGGCCGCCGCAAATTCCGCCTCGGCAAGGAGTGGTGCGATGAATAGGGGATCACGGTAAAGAAAGCGTAAAGGCAGCTGTGGATTCTGCATCGCCGGGCTGTGAGCCTTCGATTTAAACTTTAGAAATGCGTTCCACCAACGCGGCAGCGCAGAGACTTTTGCTTGTGACAGGGATCGGCTAGGCTTCCTGCGGAAGCGGATTCCATTCAGCGGAGATTCGGGTGGCAGAGGCCAAGGCGAAATCGACCGGCCAGGTACGATCGCTGACTCGTGCGCTCTCTCTCTTGCAGCACCTCGCGCAGAGCGGGGACGGCCTTTCCCTGACGGATCTGTCGGAGGTCTCGGGGCTGCCGCCATCCACGACGCACCGTCTTCTCACGACCCTTGAAGCCGAGCGGTTCGTTCGACCCGATTCACAGGCCGGGGTGTGGCGAATCGGCGTGGCGGCATTCTTCGTGGGCAGCGCGTTTGCGCGCAACCGCGACAAGCTGACCGTGGCGCGGCCGTATCTGCGGCGCCTGATGGAGATGTCGGGCGAGACCGCGAACCTGTTTGTCGCGAGCGATGGCGAGGCGGTCTGCGTCGGCCAGATCGAGTCCCGCCATGCCATGCGGGCGATTACCGGCGTGGGGGGGCGCGTCTCCATGCATTCGTCCGGGGCGGGCAAGGCGCTGCTTGCATACATGGAGCCGGGCGAGCGGGAGCGCGTGATTCAGGAGTTGAAGCTCACCCGGGAAACCCAGCGAACGATCACCGATATCGAACGGCTGAGGCGCGACCTCGACGCGACAGTTGGGCGCGGTTTTGCCGTCGATGATGAAGAGCACGCCTTGGGCCTGCGTTGTGTCGCGGCGCCTGTGTTCGGCGAATTCGGCTGGGCCGTGGCAGCCGTGTCGGTTTCGGGCCCCAGCGCACGAATTCCCGTCGAACGATTGCCGGCGCTCGGCCGCATGACAACTCAGGCGGCACTTGAAGCAACGAGAGATTTCGGCGGATCCGCCCCGACTGCGGGCGCATGAGCCGCTCTCCGCGCTCGACGGGCTGGACGGCGCAACCGGGCTTTGTTATACGCCCTGACACCCGATTTCGGGGTGGTGATCCGGCGTAGCTCAGCGGTAGAGCAGCGGACTGTTAATCCGTTGGTCGTAGGTTCGAATCCTACCGCCGGAGCCAACAAGATCGAGCAACTGCTCGGCAGGTTCAGGAGTCATTGCGAAAGCGCGGGCGAGAGGCCCGAACAGGTCGAGCGGATCTGTATCGTTGCATGTCTGCGGATCAGGGCTCGAGATCGGCCTCAGCGATGACAACCTCGTAGCCCCACAGCTTGCGCATCTGGTCCAGGACGGCCTCGCGTGCGTCCGGGTCGAGAGGCACGCCTTGGCGCCGCACATGGCGCAACTCGAGCCGGCGGTCTCCGAGCATGTCGACGTCGACGATCTGGATGTCGGGGTCCGTGACCGAGACGTCGTAGCTCTCGGCCAGGACGTCCCTGACCAAGCGATAGCCGCGCTCGTCGTGAATGCCGCTGACCGTGAAATAGGAGTCGTCCTCCTCATCGGTGAGGGTGAACATGCGAAAGCGCCGCATCGCTTCCGGGCTGAGGAACTGCTGCACGAAGCTTTCGTCCCGATAGTTGGCCCAGGCCTCCTTCAGCACCGTGCGCCAGTCGCCCGAGCCTGCGTATTCGGGAAACCAGTCGCGATCCTCCTCGGTCGGCTCCTCCGATATACGGCGGATGTCCTGCATCATCGCGAAGCCCAGGGCATAAGGATTGATGCCGCTGAAGCGGGGATCGTCGAAATCGGGCTGGGTGATCACGTTGGTGTGGTTGTGCAGGATCTCCAGCATGGCCCCGTCGCTCAGCAGGCCCTGCTTGTGTAACGCATTGACGATATAGAAATGCACGAAGCAGGCGCAGCCCTCGTTCATCACCTTGGTCTGGCGCTGCGGGTAGAAGTACTGTCCGATGATCCGGACGATCCGGAGGATCTCTCTTTGCCAGGTCTTGAGGATCGGGCTGTGCTTTTCGAGAAAATAGAGGAGGTTCTCCTCCGGCAGCTTCATCTCGCGCCGGCGTTCACGCGCCTCCTGGTCGCCTTCGGGCGATCGGCGGGTGGCCTCGAACACGTCATAGAGGTAATGCGCGCTGCGCTCCCGCTCGGCGCGGCGCTCGCGGGCGCGCCGCTGCTCGTCGCGCAGCGACAGGCGCGTCGGCCGGCGGTTGCGGAAGACACTCGAGGACATCAGCGCGTGGGCCGCATCGAGCACACGCTCGACTTCTGACGCGCCGTACCGCTCCTCGCAGCGGGCGATATACCGTCGGGCGAACTCGAGGTAGTCGAGAATGCCGTCGGCGTCGCTCCACTGGCGGAACAGATGGTTGTTCTTGAAAAAGTGGTTGTGGCCGAAAGCGGCGTGGGCGATCACCAACGCCTGCAGCGCCATCGAATTGTCCTCGAGACAGTAGCTGATGCAGGGATTCGAGTTGATGACGATCTCGTAGGCCAGTCCCTGCGCCCCCTTGCGATACAGCCGCTCGTGGTAGAGGAAGTGCTTGCCGAACGACCAATGCCGGTACATTAGCGGCATTCCGATGGACGAATAGGCATCGAGCATCTGCTCGGACGAGATCATCTCGATCTGGTTGGTGTAGACTTCGAGGCCGAGATCCTCGAGCGCCACCCGCTCGATCGCGTCGTAGGTCCGGCGGATCGTATCGAAGTTCCAGTCCGCTCCTTCGAAAAGTGGCCGGGCCTTGCGCAGGGCGTTAGACATGGGCGGCCTCGGGCTTGCGGGAGAACAGCTCGCGGAACACCGGGTATATGTCGGCGGGCCGCGCGATGCGTTTCATGGCGAAATTCGGCCAGCCGGCGGCGACCTTGCGATAGGCGCGCCACAGCTCCATGCCGTTGGCCTCGCTCGATAGCAGCGGCGCCTCGTTCTCGTCGACGATCTCGATATAGGCGAAGTACTGGCAGAGCCGCATCAGCTCGCCATTGAGTAGCGCGGCACAGTTGGCGGAGTCGCCGCTGTAGTTCTCGCCGTCGGAGGCCTGGGCCGCGTAGATGTTCCACTCGGAGGCCGGGTAGCGGGCGTCGATGATCTTCTTCATCTCTCTGAGCGCCGTGCTGACCACGGTGCCCCCGGTCTCGCGCGAGTGGAAGAAGGTCTCCTCGTCCACCTCGCGGGCATTGTGGGTGTGACGCACAAAGACTAGGTCTATGCGGTCATAGCGGCGCTTCAGAAACAGATGGAGCAGAACGAAGAAGCGCTTGGCGAGGTCCTTCTCGCGCTCGCCCATGGAGGCGGAGACGTCCATCAGGCAGAACATCACCGCATTCGAGGTCGGCTCGGGCTGCTGCTGGAAGTAGTTGTAGCGCACGTCGAGCGGGTCGATGTAGGGAATCGCCTTCTGGCGGCGCAGCGCGCCCTCGAGGGCGGTGCGCAGGCTGGCGAGCTCGGCGCGCTGCGCCTCGGTCGGCTCGGACATCGTCTCGAGGGCGAAGATTCGTGCACGAAGCTCGTGCATCTCCTCGCTCTTTGGCCGCTTCAGCGCGATCCGGCGGCCAAGCGCGTTGCGCATGGTGCGGCGCACGTTGATGTTCGCTGGTGCGCCGGTGACCGAATAGCCCGCCCGCCTGGGCTTGAACGAGCGAATTTCCCTGAGACTGCGCTTCACGAGGTCGGGCAGCTCCAGGTCCTCGAAGAAAATGTCGAGGAACTCGTCGCGCGAGAGCACGAAAAGAAAGTCGTCTTCGCCTTCGCCATCGCGCGCGCCCTGACGGCCGCCGGCGCCGCCGCCGTGCTTTGGCTTCTGGATGCGGTCGCCGGCCTGGAAGCTCTTGTTTCCGGTGAAGACTCTCTCGCGTCGGCCGCCTTCAGGGGAAGGCCGGAAGCTGGGTTCGGAAATGCCGTCCGACGGGACCGAGACCTTCTTCTCGCGGTCGACATCGGCGATGCCGCGGCGGTGGACGCTCTCGTCCACCGCCTCCTTGACGGCATCCCGGACGCGTCTGACGAAGCGGCGCCTGTTGCCCAGGCTCTTATCCTTCGGGTTCAGCCGCCGGTCGATCAGATGAACCATCCTGCCCGGGCCTTCCTTTCTTTGTCTCAGCCTGCCTTGTTCACGCGCATGTACCACTCCACGAGGCGGCGCACCTGGCGGCGCGTGTAGCCGCGCTCGACCATGCGGTCGATGAACTCGTTGTGCTTGGCCTCGGTCTCCTTGTCGCGCTTGGCGCCGAAGCTGATGACCGGCAGCAGGTCCTCCACCTGGCTGAACATGCGCTTCTCGATCACGCGACGGAGCTTTTCGTACTTGCGCCAGTCGGGATTGTTGCCCTTGTTCTCGGCACGCGCGCGCAGAACGAACTTGACCACCTCGTTGCGGAAGTCCTTCGGGTTGGAAATCCCGGCCGGCTTCTCGATCTTCGACAGTTCCTGCTCGAGAACCTCGCGGTCGAACATCTGCCCGGTGTCGGGGTCCTTGTAGTCCTGGTCCTCGATCCAGGCATCGGCATAGGCGATGTATCGATCGAACAGGTTTTGGCCGTAGTCCGTGTAGGATTCGAGATAGGCCTTCTGGATCTCGTGGCCGATGAACTCGGCGTAGCGCGGGGCCAGCTCGTTCTTGATGAAGTCGAGATACTTGCTCTCGACATCTTCGGGAAATTGCTCGCGCTTGACCTTCTGTTCGAGCACGTACATGAGGTGGACCGGGTCGGCCGCCACCTCCTCGGTGTCGTGGTTGAACGTCTCGGCCAGGACCTTGAAGGCGAAGCGGGTGGAGATGCCTGTCATGCCCTCGTCGACGCCGGCGGCGTCGCGGTACTCCTGAACCGAGCGGGCCTTGGGGTCGGTGTCCTTCAGCGACTCGCCGTCATAGACCCGCATCTTCGAGTAGAGGGGTGAGTTCTCGTGCTCGCGCAGACGCGTGAGAACGCTGAAGCGGGCAAGAATGTCCAGCGTCTCGGGGGCACAAGGCGCGCTGCCGAGCGTGCTTTCCCTCAGCAGCTTGTCGTAGATGTGGCCTTCCTCGGTGGCGCGCAGGCAGTACGGCACCTTGACCACGCTGATGCGGTCGAGGAACGCCTCGTTGTTCTTGTTGTTCTTGAACTGCTGCCACTCCGCCTCGTTCGAGTGGGCGATGATGATGCCCTGATACGGGAAGGCGCCAACATTCTCCGTGCCCACATAGGATCCTTCCTGCGTGGCCGTGAGCAGGGGGTGCAGCACCTTGATCGGCGCCTTGAACATTTCCACGAACTCCATCAGCCCCTGCGTGGTGCGATTGAGGGCGCCCGAGTAGCTGTAGGCGTCGGGATCGTTCTGGCCGAAATGCTCGAGCTTGCGGATATCGACCTTACCGACCAGGGTCGAGACATCCTGGTTGTTCTCGTCGCCAGGCTCGGTCTTGGCCACGCACACCTGACGGAGTTTCGACGGGTAAAGCTTGGCCACCGAAAACTTCGTGATGTCGCCCTCGAAGTCCTGCAGGCGCTTGACCGCCCAGGGGGAAATGAAGCCGGTGAGCAGGCGCTTCGGAATGTTGTACTTCGACTCCAGCAAGTCGCCCATTCGCTCGCGGTCGAACAGGCCAAGCGGCGATTCGAAGATGGGGCTGATCTGGTCGCCCGCCTTCAGGACGTAGATGGGCTCCTTCTCCATCAGCACCTTGAGAATCTCAGCGATGGTGGACTTGCCGCCGCCGACGGGGCCGAGCAGATAGAGAATCTGCTTGCGCTCCTCCAGCCCCTGACTGGCGTGGCGGAAAAATCCGACGATGCGCTCGACCGTCTCCTCGATGCCGAAAAGATCTCGGAAGGGCTTGTAGACCTTGATCGTGCGGTTGAGATAGATGCGGCCGAGACGCTGATCCTGGCTGGTGTCGATCAACTCCGGCTCGCCGATCGCGGCCACCATACGCTCGGCCGCCGTTGCACGCATGATCGGGTCCTCGCGGCACCCGAGCAGGTAATCCTGCAGTGACATCTCTTCGACCTTGGTGCGGTCATAGGATTCCGCGAACCGGGTGAAGACCTCCATATTCCGACCCTCTCTGCTCAGATCAGCTCGACTCTCCCCTCCATGTCCTACGTTCCTCCCATTGCGGACTCCCTTTAGATGGGGTCCGTGCTCTGGCTTCGCTATCCTGAAAAATATAAATTTTTCCGTGAGTCCCGCGCATTTTTGCCAGTTCTGCCTCGTGGCGCGAAAACTCCGGACAGCGAGACGACGCTGCCGGACCCTTCGAGTTCCGGCGCGTCGGGCTGACCTTGCGGGAAAGAGGTTGGCTCGTCGCGTTCACACCCGATACAACGCCAGCGTCGGCTCTGTTCCGTCGCTCGGTGTCGATCACATTTTGCAGCAACGCATCCACCCCTGACAGGTCGCCCTGTGCGACCAGCCCCCCGGCACCCAACTCTTCGGCGTTTCCGTGAGAGCGGACCGTGAAACCTTCTGGGTTACCCCGCCACCGCGGTGGTCGGACCGCTCACGCGCTCATCTCAATCGCGACAGGGTGACGCCTGCGTTTCTGCCTTCTTGCAGGGCTCTGCGTGTCCCCGTTCCTCTCGATTCTGCCCTTGGACTGATTCTTGCCGAAGTATCGGTGCCTCACGCAAAAATGATAAAGGCGACGGGTCGAATTGGCAAACGTTCTGTAACTCAATGCGGCAACTTCCTTGCCTCGGGCAGTCGACGGCGACGCGTCACGCCTTGATGCGTAGCGAGTCGGCCGCCGCCGCGATGGCCGAGCGGGTATGTGCGACGTCCTCGTCGTCATGGGCGAGCGAGATGTAGAACTTGCTCTCGCCCTTGAGGATTCCATGCTCACGGAGCTCGGCATTGAAGCGGTTCAGCATCGCCGCATCGGCTGCGAGCACGTCGCGGTAGCTGCGAACGGGGCGGTCGGCGAAGACCACGTCGAAAAGGACGGGGTGGCCGACGACCCGCGCCGGGACGCCAGCTCCGCGGAGCGATTCCTCGAGGGCCTGCATGATCGACCGGCCGGTAGCGGCGATCCGCTCATAGGTGCCTGGCCTGCGCAGGATCTGCAGGGTCGCGATCCCGGCCGCCGCGGCGATCGGGTTGCCGCTGAGCGTTCCGACCTGGAAAGTGAAGTCGTCCCCGGCGCGTTCCTTGTCGAAATGGGCCATGATCTCGTCGCTGCCGGCGACGGCGGCGAGCGGGAAGCCGCCGCCGATGACCTTGCCCAGCGTGCACAGGTCCGGGGTGATGCCATAGACCTCCTGCGCGCCGCCATAGGCGAAGCGGAATCCCGTTACCACCTCGTCGAAGATGAGGGGAATCCCGTGTCGGCGGGTCTCCTGGCGCAAAGTCTCGAGGAAGCTGGGCTCGGGCGGGATCAGGCGCTGGAAGGGCTCGACGATCACGCCGGCAAGCTCGTCCGCGTATTCGGCCAGGATCTGGCGGGCGAAGTCGGCGTCGTTGAATGGGGCAATCAGCACATCGTCGCGGGCCGCTGCGGTAAGACCCGCGGAATCCGGAACCGGTTGCGGGAAGTTCGCAAGCCGCTTCGGCGCGAGGCTCATGAGCGAGGAGTCGCTCATGCCGTGGTAGCCGCCCTCGAACTTGAGGATCTTGTCGCGCTTTCTATGCGCGCGTGCGAGGCGCATGGCGTACATGTCGGCTTCGGTCCCGCTCGAGACGAAGCGCACCTTCTCGGCGCAGGCGACGGCCTCGCAGATCATCTCGGCCAGACGGATGCCCAGGGCATTGTTGGCGAAGAAGGTCGTGCCCCTGGGAAGCTGCTCCTCGACGGCGGCCTGCACCTCCGGGTGGGCGTGGCCGACCAGCATCGGGCCGGAGCCGAGCAGGAAGTCGACATACTCGTTTCCACTCTCGTCCCAGACTCTCCCGCCCTTGCCGCGGGCGATCACGATATCGCCCTTGAAGTTGCCGAACGAGCCCGCGGGAAGGACCTGTGCCGCCCGGTCGATCAGGTCGCGCTCGTTTTCGGACTGCGCTCTCATGGACATTCGTGACCCCTGCGTTTGAAGCTGTCTGTGCGAGAATGATCCCTGCAAACAGGCAAGCGCAATGTCAATCTCCGGCGCACCGCGTGCGCCATGCCTTGGCGAGACGCGGCAAATGGGCGCGTTTGAGCACGCGGCGGACGGCATCGGCGCCCTCCGCACCAATTGCCGAAGCCGCCTCCACGATGGCTGCTCCCACACGCGCCGGGTCCTGGCTGAAAAGCTGCCAAAGAAATCCGTCGGGATGACGTGGCGTGACGCCGTGCCTGGCCAGTTGGCGGGCAGGGAAGTCGCGCAGGTTGAAGGTCAGAAGTATTTCCGTCCCCGAGGCGATCGCCGCCGCGAGCACGTGGGCATCGGCGGGGTCGGGCAGGTCGTGAGCCAACTCGGCGCCCGGCTCAGGTTTCACCTGGGCGAGGGGAAAGCGCGCCTGCATGCGGGCGAGGGCCGCGTCCACGCGGTCCTCGGCCTCGACGCCGCCATTTCTGGCGGCCGCGATGCGCCACTCCGCGAGGACGCGCGGGGACCAGCGGGGCGCGATCAGGCCGGCCGCCGCGACGCCGAGGATGATGCCGCGCACGAGAGGCGGATAGAGGACGCAGGCGTCGAGGAAGACGATCTGCTCAGCCATCGAGGCGATAGAACAGCGCCTTGAGGTAGCTGGTCTCAGGCAGGGCCACGTGGCTGGGATGGTCGGGGCCGGCGCGGCCGGAATGCACCAGCGCCGCAGCGCGGCCGGCTTTCGCGAGGCCGTGGGCGTTGGCGCGGTGAAAGCTCTCGGGATCGGCGGCGTGCGAGCACGAGCACAGGGTCAGCCACCCGCCGGGGGCCACCAGGGCGGCGGCGAGCCGGGCAAGCCGCTCGTAGGCGCGCAGGCCGTTGGCCAGCGCCCCCTTGTGGGGCGCGAAGGCGGGCGGGTCGCAGATCACCAGGTCGAAGCGTGCGCCCTCCGCGGCCAAGGTCTTGAGCGCGTCGAAGGCATCGGCGCGACGGGTCTCGAGACGGTCGGCCACGCCGGTCAGCCGGGCGCCGTCCTCGGCCAGTGCCAGGGCCGGGGCGGAGCTGTCGACGGCCAGCGCACTTGCGGCACCGGCGGCCAGCGCGGCGAGCGAGAAGCCGCCGACGTGGCAGAACACGTCGAGCAGCCGCGCGCCCCGGGCGATGCGGGCGGCGAAGGCATGGTTCGGCCGCTGGTCGTAGAACAGGCCGGTCTTCTGGCCCTGCGTCACGTCGGCGAGATAGGTGGCGCCGTTCAGCTTGACCGGGATGGGGCCCTCGACCGTGCCGCGGCTGACCGCGTGATACTCGTCGAGCCCCTCGAGCTGACGCACCCGGGAGGTGGCGTTGACGACGAGGCTACCCGCACCGGTCGCCGCGATCAGGGCTGGGGAGAGCGGCTCGAGCAGGCGCTCGATCCAGGCTGCGTTCGGCTGCATCACCAGCGTGTCGCCGTAGCGGTCGACGACGAGGGCAGGGAGGCCGTCACCCTCGGCATGGACCAGGCGATAGAAGGGGGCATCGAAGAGCCGCTCGCGCAGCGCCAGGGCGCGGCGGATGCGGGCGAGGAACCAGGCCTCGTCGACTGTGGCCCCCGGGTCGGGGTCGACCAGGCGGGCGGCGATGGTGCTTTGCGGGTTGAAGGCGGCGAGGCCGAGGGGCCGCTCGCCCTGCACCAGCCGGACCAGGCTGCCGGGCTCGAGCGACCGGGCGCGGCGGTCCATGGCGATCTCGTCGGCGAAGGCCCAGGGCGCGCCCTCGGCCAGCCGGCGGCCCTTGTTGGGGCGCAGCTTCACGGTCGGGCGGTCGCTGGGCGTGGTCGACATGGGCGCGCTCGGGCAGGGTCGGGGCCGGTCGCCCGTCTGCTAGCGCGAACGCCGTGAATTTGAAAGGGCTGACCCGGCGCGGGACCGCATGTGCAGGCGGAAACTGCCATTGGCGCAGGCGGAACAGCGCCGTCGGAGGTCTGTGCACATTGCACAAGCGTCTAAGTCATTGATTTTGCGAGTATCCGAATGTGCACGCCGAATATGGTTAATGCACCGACAGGGATTCCATTGCCCGCACAACCAAAGCTGCCGGTCGCAGGGGCAAGATGGAGCCGCGGGGCGATCCTCAGAAGGCGCCGACCTCGCTGCCCTCGCGCGAGGTCTGGGCCAGCCAGTCGAACAGGTGCCGGGCGAAGGAGCGGAAGCAGACGATCTCCCACTCCTCCTCGGCCTTGCGCCAGAAGGCCACGGCTGTGCCGCCCAGATGCGTGCGCCGCGCCGTGCCGACAGGGAAGGCCGCCGGGCGCAGATCGATCGGGGCGCCCTTGGCCAGCACCTCGGGCACGCGCGCGCCCCTGAGCGCGATCACTGCGCGGGCGTCGGAGACGTTCATCGCCATGTGGTGCGCGCCCGAGAGCGCGGCCTCGAGACCTTCGACCAGTTCGTCCGCCTGGGCATAGTCGGTGAACAGGAGGAGCTCATCGGGCGACATCCAGACGACGCCCTTCTCGCCGTCGAACGCAGCATGCAATGGGGCGGGGACATCGAGCCCGAGCGCGGCATTGACCGCGCCCTTGAGGGAATCGGAGCCGAGGTCGCCGCGTAACGTGACCTGGCCGACGGGGCCCCGGTCCTCGATCCGGATCAGGTGGCCGGCCGAAAGGTCGGCGCGGTTCAGGGCGGTGCGCGGCTCAGACATTCTGGCGGCTCCCTTCCTTGTCGAAGAAAACCGGCTCGACGATCTTCGCCCGGATCACCTTGTCCCCCCCGACGGGGAAGTTGAGCGTCTCGCCCATGCGCTCGCGGCCACGCTCGATCAGCGCCATGGCGATGGAGCGGTCGATCGTCGGCGAGAAGTAGGTGGACGTGACATGGCCGATGGTGCGCATCTTCTGGCCTGCTGGCTTGACCTGGTCGACCGCGTGGCTGCCGTCGGGCAGCACCTGTGCAGGGTCCTCGGTCTCGAGGCCGACGAGCTGGAGGCGGTCGGGGCGGGTCAGGTCCGAGCGCTGCTGCGCCCGCTTGCCGATGTAGTCGTCCTTCTTCTTCGAGATCGCCCAGTCGAGGCCGAGGTCCTGCGGGATCACCGTGCCGTCGGTCTCGTCGCCGATCATGATGAAGCCCTTCTCGGCGCGCATGACGTGGAGCGCCTCGGTGCCGTAGGGCATGACGCCGTGCTCCTCGCCGGCCTTGAGCAGCGCCTCCCACAGGGCGAGACCGCGGTTCGCCGGCGTCGCCAGCTCGTAGCTCAGCTCGCCCGAGAACGAGATGCGATAAATGCGGACCGGGCAGCCGGCGACCTCGCCCTCGACGAAGGACATGAAGGGCAGGGCCTCGGCCGAGACGTCGATGTCGGTGCCGGCCGTCTCGAGCACCTTGCGGGCGTTCGGGCCGACCACGGCGACCTGCGCCCACTGCTCGGTGACGTTGAGGGTGCACGCCTTGAAATTCCACCACTCGGTCTGCAGCCATTCCTCGAGATGCGCGTGCACGCGGTCGGAGCCGCCCGAGGTGGTGTGCAGCAGGAACTCGTCCTCGGCGATGCGCACGACGACGCCGTCGTCGAACAGGAAGCCGTTCTCGTTGCACATCAGGCCGTAGCGGCAGCGCCCCACCTTCAGGGTGGACATCATGTTGGTATAGATGAGGTCGAGGAACTTGCCCGCATCGGCCCCTTTCACCGCGATTTTGCCCAGCGTCGAGGCGTCGAGCATGCCGACCTTGTCCCGTACGTTCCGGATCTCGCGCGTGACCGCGGCGTGGCGATCCTCGCCCGGGCGGCGATAGCAGTAGGGGCGGTACCAGTCGCCCACAGGCTCGAAGTCGGCGCCATGGGCGGCGTTCCATTCGTGCATGGGCGAGCGGCGCACCGCCTTGAACAGCTTTCCCTTGGCCGCGCCGGTGATGGCGCCGAAGGAGATCGGCGTGTAGGGCGGGCGGAACGTGGTGGTGCCGACCTCGGGGATGGGCGCGCCCAGCTCGTCGGCCAGGATGGCCAGGCCGTTGATGTTGGAGGTCTTGCCCTGGTCGTTGGCCATGCCGAGCGTGGTGAAACGCTTGGTGTGCTCGACGCTCTCGTAGCCCTCGCGCACGGCGAGGCGCACGTCCGAGGCGGTGACGTCGTTCTGGAAATCGACGAAGTGCTTGGTGCCGTGGACGTACTTGCCGCGCGCGGGGGTGAACCAGTGGGCGGCGATCGGCTGCATCCGGGGCTCGGCGACGCCAGGCGCCTCGCCGCCGGCGCCGCTGTGGCCCGAGGCCTCGGCCGCCTTGCGGCCCGTGGCCATGGCGTCCTCCAGAGCCTCCGCCGTGCCGAGGTGGCCGTTGGCCGCGCCGGCGCAGATGGTGTTGGCCTGGCCGTCGGGGCCGGTCGGCGCGCCGCGCTCTGGGGCAGGGCGGAACATGATCTGTGCCTCGTCCCAGGCGAGCTTGCCGCCGCAATGCGAGTAGAGGTGCACGACCGGCGACCAGCCGCCCGACATGGCGACGAGGTCGCAGTCGATCTTCTCGGCGGTGCCGCCCATCTGGCCGCTGGACGTGAGGCGTCCGATCTCGGCGCCGGTGACGCGCTTGGCGCCCTTGGCGCAGGCGATGCCGTAGCCCGTGCGCACCGGGATCTGGAGCTTACGCACCTGCTCGGGCAGGTCTCCTCCGGCCTCCTGGCGCACGTCGAGAACGGCGGCGACGCGCGCGCCGGCCTCGTTGAGGGCGATGGCCGTGCGGTAGGCATCGTCGTTGTTGGCGTAGACCACGGCGCGCTGCCCGGGCAGCACGCCCCACAGGCGGATGTAGTCGCGCACCGCGCCGGCCAGCATGACGCCCGGCAGGTCGTTGTTGGCGAAGGTGAGCGGGCGCTCCAGCGCCCCGGTGGCCACGACGATGCGCCTGGCGCGCACGCGCCATAGGCGATGGCGCGGCGCGCCGGGCTGGCCGGGACGGTGGTCAGCGACGCGCTCGTAGACCAGGGCGTAGCCGTGGTCGTAGAGACCCGAGGCCATCGCCCGGGTGCGCAGCGTGACGTTCTCCATGCCGGCGAGGGCCTGGACCTGGGCATCGGCCCAGTCGGCGGCCGGCTGGCCGGCGATCTCGATGTCGGTCTCGGTGTTGGCGCGGCCTCCCCAGTGCGGGGTCTGCTCGACCACGAGGACGCGCGCTCCGGCCTCGCCCGCCGCGCGGGCCGCGGCGAGACCGGCGATGCCGCCGCCGACCACCAGCACGTCGCAGTGGAAATGGAAGTGCTCGTAGCTGTCCGGGTCGGGTTGGCGCGGGGCCTCGCCGAGGCCGGCGGCACGGCGGATGACCGGCTCGTAGAGGTGCTTCCAGGCGAGGCGCGGGAACAGGAAGGTCTTGTAGTAGAACCCCGCGGCAAAGACCGGCGCCATCGCACCGATGCGCGCATTCACGGCGCCGAGGTCGAAATCGAGGCTGGGCCAGTGGTTTTGCGAGCGCGCCACGAGGCCGGGGAAGAGCTCGACGGTGGTGGCGCGGGTGTCGGGCTCGAAGCGGGCGCCCTCGCCGAGGCCCACAAGCGCGTTCGGCTCCTCGGCGCCGCTGGCGATCAGGCCGCGGGGCCGGTGGTACTTGTAGCTGCGCCCCAGCAGCACGCGATCGTTGGCCAGCAGCGCCGCGGCCAGCGTGTCACCGTGGAAGCCGCGCAGGGTCGCGCCATTGAAGGTGAAGCTGACGGGGTTCGCGCGGTCGATCAGGCGGCCGCCGGAGTCGAGGCGGCGGGCCATCACCAGCCCTCCCAGTCCGGCCGGCGGGCCTTGATGGCGTCGATGATGTGTCCGGGAGGCTCGGTGGTCTGGGCGCTGTAGGTGCCGAAGACCTCGAGCGTGGTGGTGTCCCGGGCGGCGTGGAACCACTTGCCGCAGCCGAAGGCGTGGCGCCAGCGCTCGAAATGCACGCCGCGCGGATTGTTGCGCACGAACAGGTAGTCAGTGAACTCCTCGTCCGAGGAGCCCGGGCCGAAGCGCTTCAGGTGCGCCTCGCCGCCGGGGGCGAGCTCGGTCTCGGCGCATTCGGCGCCGCAGTTCGGACAGGTCAGCAAGAGCATGGTCCGGTGGTCCCTCAACGCCGGCGGAGTTTTCCTCAGTTGCGGCCACTAGATGTCACATGCCGGATTCTGCCAGACGTGCAGACCCGTCACAACATGGCCGATCTGCGACCATCCGGCCGACCCCCGCCGCCCGAAGCCCGATCCGTAGCCCGATTGTCGGGCGCCCAGCGCGCCAGTCCGGCTGGCGCGCAGGCCCCCGGCGCCGGGCGTATAGGGCTCAGTACCCCGAGCCCTGACCACTGGTTCCGGTTCCACCCGTGCTCCCGGTCGTCGTGGTGCCGGTGCTCGACGTCGTCGTGCTGCCGGTGCTCCCGGTCGTCGTGTTGCCCGAGCTTGCGGTTGTGCTGGCGCTGCCGGTGCTGGCGTTGCCGGTGCTGGCGTTGCCGGTGCTGGCGTTGCCGGTGCTGGCGTTGCCGGTGCTGGCGTTGCCGGTGCTGGCCGTGGCCGTGCCGGTGGCGGCGGTGGTGGTGCCGCTAGACCCGGTCGTGCCCGATCCGGTGTTCGAGGCTGTACTGCCGGACGTCGTTCCGCTGCCCTGGGATGTGGTGGCCGCGGGTTGGGGCGCGGTCGTCGGCTGCCCGGTGGTCGACCAGGTATAGACCGCAAGTCCGATGACCACGAGGGTGGCGACGACCGTGATGATGATGTTCGAACGCTTCATTCCCTGCCTCCTCTCTCGCGCCGCGACGACGGGCGCATCGCCCGTGCGGGGCTGCGGAGATCGTCCGTTGAGTTCCCCCGACATGTGATGTCCAGGGTCGGTCCTTCAAGTCGGGGATCGCGGCTCCGTGATCGCACGGAGTCGCCCTCGCGCCCATGTCGCAACACGGATCTTTTGATGTGTCTTGCCGCGAAAATGCCCGCGCTTGGCGCTCAGTAGGTGCTGCCCTGGCCGGTCCCGGAGCCACTGCGCTGGCTGCCGGTCGCGGCCGAGCCGCTTTGCGTGGCCTGCTTGGCGGGCGCCGGGCTCTGCGTTGCAGCCGTCGTGCCCGGCATCGCCGCCTGCCGGCCCTGCTGTGGGGGGAAGAAGAAAAAATAGATGATCACGGCGAGGATGACGACAGCAACCACAAGAAGGGTGCCGTTCTGCCTGCTCATGGGACCTCCCCTCCCCCCCGTGCCGGGTGATCACGTGCCCCGACGCGCCGGGGCGCCGCAAGTCCGCCCCGCGCAGGCGCGCATGAGCACAGATGTGTGGCCGCGGCCCGTGTGCTTCAAGCTGCGGCGCTTTCGCGGCCGGCGAAGAAGTCGCAAGCGCACTTGCCGCGCCGGCCCGCTGCACTCCTTATTCGCGCATCGCGTTCGGGTGGGTCACTTGCTCGATTGACCGCTGGTCCCGCCGCCGGAGCCTTGCTGGCCGGTTGCGCCGCCGCCCGACTTTGTGCCGGCGCTGCCGGTGGTGCCGCCGGAGGAGCCGCTGTCGGTCGTTCCCACGGTGATTTTCGTGGAACTGCCGCCCTCGGGAGCCGGGCTGCCCGGGCCGAACACGAAATACGCCAGGAAAGCGACCGCCACGACCAGCCCACCGACGATGAAGGCCAGCACGGTATTGCTTCTGCCCTCATTGGCCATTGCTTGCACCTCCATTGTTGCGCGCGATCGAGAACGCGCACCCCGCTGGAAGTGTTCCGCCGTGACTTTGGCCTCAGTGCGCCACCGCCGCTGCGACGGACTCGTCGATCATGCGGCCTTCGCTAAACCGGTTGAGACCGAACGGCGCGGCCAGCTCGCCCGGCTCGCCGCGGGCCAGCGTCTCGGCCATCGCGACGCCCGAGCCCGGGATCGCCTTGAAGCCGCCGGTGCCCCAGCCGCAGTTGAGGAAGATGCCCTCGACCGGCGCCTTGCCCATGATCGGCGAGCGGTCACCGGTGATATCGACCGTGCCGCCCCACTGGCGCAGCATCCTGAGCCGCGAGATGATCGGGAAGGTCTCGCACAGCGCGCGCACCGTCTCCTCGGCATGGTGGAACGAGCCGCGCTGGGTGTAGCCGTTGTAGCCGTCGGTGCCACCGCCGATCACCAGTTCGCCCTTGTCCGACTGGCTCATGTAGCCGTGCACGGTGTTCGCCATGACGACGATGTCGATCACGGGCTTGATCGGCTCGGAGACCAGCGCCTGCAGCGGCACGGATTCGATCGGCAGGCGGAAGCCGGCCATCTCGGCCACGACGCCCGAGTTGCCGGCGACGATGAGCGCCAGCTTTCCGCAGCGGATGGTGCCCTTCGAGGTGCGCACGCCCGTGACGCGGCCGCCCTCGATGTCGATGCCGGTGACCTCGCATTTCTGAATGATGTCGACGCCCATGTCCGACGCGGCGCGGGCATAGCCCCAGGCCACCGCGTCGTGGCGCGCGGTGCCGCCGCGCGGCTGCCACAAACCCCCGAGCACGGGATAGCGCGGGCCCTCGATGTTGATGATCGGGCAGATCTGGCGCACCCGCTCGGGGTTGACCAGCTCGCTCTCGATCGCGGCCAGGCGGTTGGCATGGGCCGTGCGCTTCCAGGCCCGCCACTCGTGCTCGGTCTGTGCCAGCATGAGAACGCCGCGCGGCGAGAACATTAGGTTGAAGTTGAGCTGCTGGCTGAGGTCCTCGTAGAGGCTGCGCGCCAGCTCGTAGATCGCCGCGGAGGGCGGGCGCAGATAGTTCGAGCGGATGATGGTGGTGTTGCGCCCGGTGTTGCCGCCGCCGAGCCAGCCGCGCTCGAGCACCGCGACATTGGTGATGCCGTGGTTCCGGGCCAGGTAGTAGGCCGTGGCCAGCCCGTGGCCGCCGGCACCGATGATCACCACGTCGTAGTTTGGCTTCGGGTCCGGGCTGCGCCAGGCGCGCTCCCAGCCCACGTGATAGTTGAGGGCCTGCCGGACGACCGCGAAGGCGGAATAGCGTTGCATGGTCTGTCTCCCGCGAGGGCGGCACGGAGTTTCGGGGCCCGCCTGGGCGAGGAGGTTTAGAACACAGCAGCACCGAGCCCGCAAAGGGGAATGCGTCGCCTCGGCGCCCACGGGCGACATGCGGTCGCTGCGGCGGCACGCGGGGCCGTCTACCGTTGCAGCGGCCAGACAGCGAGGCTACCTGTGCGGCGCAAGGAGGATCGCGTATGGCCCTGTTCTATCTGGCAGCCGGGGCGCTGGCGCTGCTGACCGCGGTGGTGCTGGTGATGCCGCTGGTTCGTCGGCCGCGCGGGGCGCAAAGCCGCGACGAGCGGGATGCGGCCCTCTATCGCGACCAGCTCGCCGAGATCGACCGCGACCTGGCCCGCGGCGCGATCAATGCCGCCGAAGCCGAGGGCGCGCGGGCCGAGGTATCGCGGCGGCTGCTGTCGGCGGCGGAGAGGGTCCGGGCATCGCGCGGACTGCGGGCTGCGCCGCTGCGGTTTTCGCGCCTGGCCGCCGGGCTCGCCGTGGTCGGCGCACCGGTCGTGGCGGCAATCGTGTATCTGGGGATCGGCTCGCCGACGCTTCCCGACGAGCCGTTCGCGGCACGCCTGACGCAGAGCGCCGCGATGGCAGGTGGGGCGCGGCCGACCCAGGCCGAGGCCGAGGCCATGATGCCCAAGGCGGCGGCGAAGAAGTCCGACGGGGCGCCCGGGAACTATGCCGCGTTGATCTCGCGCCTCGAGAAGGTCATGAGGCAGCGGCCCGGCGACGTGCAGGGGCTGGATCTGCTGGCGCGCGGCTACATGCGGCTCGGGCGCTATCACGATGCCTGGCAAACCTACAGCGACCTGATCAAGGCGACCGGCGACAAGGCGAGCGCCGAGCAATATGCCTCGATGGCCGAGGCGATGGTGCTGGCGGCCGGCGGATACGTGTCGCCCAAGGCTGAGCGCGCCATCGAGGCTGCGCTCAAGAGCGATCCGAAGCAGGCGACGGCGCGATATTATCACGCGCTTGCCATGGCGCAGGCCGGGCATCTGGACGCGGCGATCGCGGCCTGGAAGCGGCTTAAGGCCGACGCGCCGCCCGACGCGCCGTTCATGCCGTTCCTCGACCGCACGCTGGCACAGGCGCAGGCGCTGCGGAGTGCGGGCAGTTCGGCGCCTGGACCGAGTGTCGCCGACATGGCCGCCGCCCAGGGAATGTCGCCCAAGCAGCGACAGGCCATGATCGAGGGCATGGTCTCGCGGCTGGAGCAGCGGCTGACCACCAAGGGCGGCAAACCCGAGGAATGGGCGCGGCTGATGAACGCCTATGTCCAGCTCGGCCGTCCCAAGGACGCTGCCCGGGTCGCCAAACTGGGCATCGCCGCCATGGGCAGCGGCGCCAAGGCCGACTTCCTGCGCCAGAAGGCGAAGCAGATGGGACTCAAGCTGGAATGAGCGCGGCGGTGCACGAGGACGTGGCGGTGCTGGCCGGGCGGCCCGGTCCGCTGATGGGTCTGGATCCGGGCACCAAGACCATCGGCGTGGCGATCAGCGACGGGCTGAGGATCACGGCGAGTGCGCTGGAGACCCTTCGCCGGGGCAAGTTCGCGGCAGATGCGGACCGGCTGCGCGAGATCGCCGCCAGGCGCGGCGTGGTCGGCGTGGTGGTCGGACTGCCGCGCAACATGGACGGGACCGAGGGGCCGCGCGCCCAGTCGGCGCGCGCCTTTGCGCGCAACGTGGCCCAGGCGCTGGCGCTGCCGGTGGCGCTTTGGGATGAGCGATTGACCACCATGGCCGCCGAGCGGATGCTGATCGACGCGGATGCCTCGCGCCGCCGGCGCGCCGAGGTCATCGACAAGGTGGCGGCGTCCTACATCCTGCAGGGGGCGCTCGACCGGCTGGCGGTGCTGGCACGCGGGGGGTTCGATGAGCGATGAGGTCTGGAAACGCGCCGAGGTCCAGAGCCCCTGCGTAAAGGTCTGCGTGGTCAACCCGGAGACCGGGTTCTGCCTCGGCTGCCACCGCACCGTAGACGAGATCGCACGCTGGTCCCGCATGACGCCGGATCAGCGCCGGGCGGTGCTGGCCGAGCTGCCCGGGCGCAATCCGGGCCCGACGCGCCGCCGCGGCGGCGCCGCTGCACGGCGCAGGCAAGACAGCGCGGACTGAACCGGACTGCGGATTCGCGGGTTATGCCCGGCGTCCCGATCATGCTATCCTGTGCGGCAGGGAGCAGCGGCGCGAGGCGACGCCCGCCTGAAGGGGAGGGGCGCGAAACGTTGGTTGTATCCTTGGAACCCACCGGCCCGCTCCGCCGGCGCGAGGGCGTGACGAGATGTTTTGGTGGCCGTTCATCGTCATCCTGCTGTCCATCCTCGGGCTGGTTTTGTCGCAGTCCGGGCCGGACCTGTCGGCGCCCGGGCAGATGGACGTGCGGCCGGTTTACTTCCTAGTCCTGGTGGCCGGCCTTGTGCTGTTCGCTGCCGCGCGCACCCTGGCGCATGGCGGACGCCGCACCATGCTGAGCGCGGCAATCTGCCTCGGCACCATCGGCGGGCTCTTGACCGCTTTCGTCTTCCGCGACGAGGCGGCCATCGTGGTCGACGAGGTTCGCGCCGAGTTGATGCCCAGTGCGGCTCTCTCCCGATCCGCAGGCACAGTCGAGCTCGGCAGAGGCCTGGATGGTCACTTTCGGGCCGCGGCCGAGGTTAATGGCGTGCCGATGGAACTCATGATCGATACAGGCGCGTCGATTGTAATGTTACCCTACAAGGACGCGGCGTCGGTCGGCCTGAACCCGAAGGCATTGGATTTCTCGGTGCCGGTTACCACGGCGAACGGACAGGCCAAGATCGCGCCGGTTCGTCTCTCGTCGATCCGGATTGGCTCGATCGCGGTCTTCGGCGTCCCGGCAGCGGTGGCGCAGCCGGGGAAACTGAAGCGCGGACTGCTGGGGATGAGCTTTCTGGATCGTCTCGACGAGACGACCTTTCAGCACAATCGGCTGATCCTGCGCCAGGGAAGCATTGCGGAAGAAAGGCTGAATCGCGCTCTGGACGGGCGCTATCGGGCCAGAGCGGAGATAAATGGGGCGCCCCTCGCGATGACCGTCGATGCGGGCAGCCCCACCGTGCTCATTCCCTACAAGAAGGCCTGGTCCATCGGATTTGATCCCAGGCTGCTGGATTTCAGCATGTCGATCACGACAGAAAAGGGGCCGGCCACGGCGGCCCCTGTGGTCCTGTCGTCGATACGGATCGGATCCATTGCGGTGTTCGATGTCCCCGCCGCGATCATTCAGCCCGGCGTATTGCAGGACGGAATTCTCGGCATGACCTTTTTGAACCGTCTCGACGAGACGTCGTTCCGGCGCGATCAGCTCATCCTGCGACAGCGCGTGAGCCCACGGCCGGTGGCAGCGGCCGGGTCGGCAAACTAGACCCGAGCCGCCTCACGGCCGCACAAGCCAGTCATTCGGGTCCCTGCCGGGAAGCTCCGGGCGAAAGTAGATGATCGCGCGCGGCTCGGTGCCGCCCTCCGCTCCCCAGGGCGCCACCCCGTGCAACGCCAGCCGGTGGACAAGGTAGGCCTCGCCCGGTCCGGCGTGGAGAGGCACGCGGGCGCAGGTCTCGAACGCCTCGCGGCGGGCCGCGTGGTAGGTCTCGGTGATGTCCTCGTCGGGCCAGTCCGCCGCATCGATGCCGGCGAGGCGGGTGCTGAGCGCGCGACGCATGATCTCGTGCGAGGCCTCGTAGACGGTGAACGGCGCGGCGTCGGGAGGTGTCTCGGCGACGGGAATGCCGAGGATGAAGGCGTGGACCTCGCCCAGGCGGCGCCGGCGGCCGGGGTCGACTCGGCGGATGCCGTCCACATGGGCGGCGTCACGGTCGCGGCGATAGCGGAAGGCCGTCTCGCTCTCGCCCTCCCAGGGCTGCGGATAGCCGGGGAAGCAGATCGAGACCTGCGCGGCATCGAAGTCGAGGCCGGCAAGCCCCAGCGTCTCGCCGATGAACTCCACCGCGGCGCCGGCGAGCGGCGGCACGCCGTGATCGGGGACTGCGCCGGTCCGGTCGTTGGGCAGGGCGTGGACCCCCGCGAACCAGGTGCCGCCGCAGCGAAGCCAGCGATTGCGCCGCTCGGGGTCCGACAGCGTCGCCTCGGCGACGGGACGGGCCGCCGCGACCCAGTCGGCCAGGGCCGGATCGCGGGGAAAGGCGCACCAGCCTCGCTCGAAGAAATTTCGGGCGCGCTGGCGCATGCTCATTGTGCTGCTGTTCGCATCGGCGTCACCGCGAAGAGGGCCTTCTCCATCAGGTCAAGCCCGGCGCCGGGACGATGTGCGCCCTCGGAGAGGATGCGGCGCCAGTTTCGTGCGCCGGGACGGCCGGTGAAAGCCCCCAGCATGTGCCGGGTGATGCGGTTGAGCGGCGTGCCGGCGGCCAGTTCCCGTTCGATATAGGGGAACATCGCGCACACCGCGGCCTCGGCGGCCACGCATGGTCGCGCGTCGCCGCCGATGATCGCGTCGGCCGTGCCGATCACGCCGGACGGGTCGTGATAGGCGGCGCGCCCGAGCATCACGCCATCGAAGCCGCGCGCGAGATGGGCGCGCATCGCGTCGGACGAGGCGATGCCTCCGTTCAGAATGATGTCGAGCCCGGACCGCCCCGCCTTCACCCGCGCGACGAGGCCGTAGTCGAGTGGCGGAACCTCGCGGTTCTGCTTCGGGCTCAACCCGTCGAGCCACGCCTTGCGGGCGTGGACCGCAAACACGCGGACACCTGCATCGGCCACCTTGTCGACGAAGGCCGGTAGGCAAATCTCAGGATCCTGCTCGTCCACGCCGATGCGACATTTCACGGTGATCTCCGGCCCGTCGCCGGCGGCCTCGATCATCGCCAGGGCGCAGTCGGCAACGCGGTCGGGCTCGCGCATCAGACAGGCGCCGAAGGTGCCCGACTGCACGCGGTCGGACGGGCAGCCGACGTTGAGGTTGATCTCCGCGAAGCCGGACGGGCTGGCAATGCGCACGGCCTCGGCCAGCTCGGCCGGGTCCGAGCCGCCAAGCTGCAAGGCAAGCGGGCGCTCCGCCTGGTCGTGGCGAAGCAGATGGGCGGGGTCGCCGTGCGTCAGCGCGCTGGCGGTGATCATCTCGGTATAGAGCAGCGCCTCGCGCGTGAACTGCCGGTGAAACATGCGGCAGTGCCGGTCGGTCCAGTCCATCATCGGCGCGACGCACACGCGGCGGGCGCGGCGGAGGCGTCCGCGCGGGGCGGTGGCTGGGATGTTGGCAAGCGTCGGGCTCATGGCGTCCCATATAGCGTTTCGGGCCGGCCGAGTTCCAGCCCCGGCCTTCCCACGAATGCGCGGTTGCGCCATTGTGGCGGCATGGAAAATGGAGAGGCAGGGATGTCAGGATTCGACCCGGCCACGCCGGAGGGAGAGAACGCCAGCCTGAAAAGTGCCATTTCGCCCGACGGCACGCCCGAGCCGGGGCGGCGCTACCCGGTGCCTGCGCGCTGCGGCGTCGCCGTTCGGCTGAAGCCCGGTCAGCAGCTGAGCGTGATCAACACGCACGGCACGCAGGTCGGCGACTTCTGGGCGTTCAATGCCGAGGACCTGGAGGAGTACCTGTCGCTCGAGCACGTCCACGCGGATCTGCGGACGATCTTCCCCAAGGCCGGGGACCGGCTGGTGACCAACCGACGCAGGCCGATCCTTGGGTTCGAGGAGGACACCTCGCCCGGCGTGCACGACACGGTGATCTCGGCGTGCGACGCCTATCGCTACCAGCAGCTCGGCTGCGAGGGGTATCACGACAACTGCACCGACAACCTTCGGCTGGCGCTGATCGCGATCGGCCAGCGCGCCCCGGCGATCCCGGCGCCGTTCAATCTTTGGATGAACGTCCCGGTGGCGCGGGACGGGAGCGTGGATCTGCTGACCACCAATGTCGGGGCTGGGGCCCGGGTGGTCTTTCGCGCCGAGATGCCGGCCATCGCGGTGATCTCGGCCTGCCCGATGGATCTCTATCCGCTCAACGGACCGGACGGGGTGCCCAGGGACCTGGCTCTCGAGGTCGGCTGAGGCTCAGGCGGCCACGAGCCACAGGCCGCGGATCAGATAAATGGTGCTGACCGTCAACACGACGCGCCGGCTCCACAGCCGAAAGCCGAGATTGGTCATGTGTTCGAGCACCCGAGCGGCAAGGGTCGTGCCGACCACCGCAAGCGCCATTGTCATGCAATAAACCCACCACGGCACCACGACGTTGAAGGAGCCCGCGAACGAGCCGAAATAGGCAATGCGGAAGAAATGCGCGATGGTCTGCGTCACCGCCTTGGTGGCGACCACGGCACGGCGGTCGAGATTGCTAGCCTGGAAGAACTGGTCGAGGATGTGCCCGGCCGCGCCGCCGAAGAGCTGCACCAGCATGATGACCGCACCGCACAGCTGCGCGATGCGCGGGCGGGTGATGTTCGGGGCGAAGTGCTTGGGCAGCGCATAGACGGCGAAGGGCAGGGCACCGATGAAGAGGTAGACCGTCGCCTTGTCGGGAATGAAGGCGATCAGGCGCACCACGAGGAAGGCGAGCGTCGAGCCGATCACGTAGCGCCAGACGATGTCCCAGCGCGCGTGGCGCCGCCACAGGAAGGCGCGCCAACCGTTCGCCACCGCCTGCGTCGCGCCGAACAGCACCATTGCCGGGGCGACCGCGAGGAACACCAACAGCACGCCGAGCAGGATCATCCCGCCCGCCATGCCGAAGATTCCGGACAGGAACGACGTCGCGACCACGGTCGCTCCGATCACCGCGATGGCGATTGCCGACAGAGCTGTCCCCCGCGCCCCCGGGCCCGTTTGCCGGGCCGTTCAGTGTGGCGGCAGACTATCGCCCGGGCGGCGGCAACGGCAAGTCCGGACGGTCAGGTCTCTCCCATGAGCCGGGCGAAGCCTTCGCGATGTGTCGCCTGAAGCCGGGCCAGCGGGATCGACGCGGTGCCGAGTGCGACCCGGTCGCCACCGGTCGTCCCGACCTCGCGGGCGGGCACACCGGCGTCTTCGGCGATGCCGAGCAGGCGGGCGGTATCGGCGGCCTTGCACGCGACGAGGTAGCGCCCCTGGTCCTCGCCGAAGAGCCACGCGGTAGGGGGGAGGGCGGCGTCGTCCTCGATTGTCACGCCTGTTCCCGCGGCCAGCGCCATCTCGGCTGCGGCGACGGCGAGGCCGCCATCCGAGAGGTCATGGGCTGCGGTGATCAGGCCCTCGGCCCTGATGCGGCGGATCAGGTCGCCCGCGCGCCGCTCGGCGTCGAGATCGACGGGTGGCGCATCGCCCTCGGCGCGGCCGAACAGGTCCCACAGATAGGCCGACTGGCCGAGATGGCCTTCGGTGCGGCCGATCAGGACCAGCGTCTCGCCGGTGCCGGGCATCATCGGGATGACCTGGTCCAGCGACGTCAGCAAACCAACCGCCCCGATGGTCGGCGTCGGCAGGATGGCCTCGCCGCTGGTCTCGTTGTAGAGGCTGACATTGCCCGAGACGATCGGCATGTCGAGCGCCGCGCAGGCCGCGCCGATGCCTCTCACGCAGCCGACGAACTGGCCCATGATCCCGGGCCGCTCGGGGTTGCCGAAGTTGAGGTTATCGGTGCAGGCCAGCGGCTTTGCGCCGGTCGCCGAGAGGTTGCGGTAGGCTTCCGCCACCGCCTGCTTGCCGCCCTCGACGGGATTGGCCTTGCAATAGCGCGGGGTGACGTCGGCGGTAAAGGCGAGGGCCTTGCCGGTGCCGTGGACACGCACCACGGCGGCGTCGGAGCCCGGGCGGACCACCGTGTCGGCCATGACGGTATAGTCATACTGCTGCCACACCCAGGCGCGCGAACAGCCGTTCGGACCGCCCATCAGGCTGAGGAGCGCCTCGGCCGGGTCGGTCTGGGGAATATCGCCAAGCGGGGCCGGCGCCGTTGGCTCGACCCAGGGGCGGTCGTATTCGGGCGCGGTGCCGGACAGCGCCTTGAGGGGGAGATCGGCGGTGACCTCGCCGCGGTGGCGCACGCAGAAGCGATCCTCGGCGATGGTGTGGCCGACGATGGCGAAGTCGAGGTCCCACTTGTCGAAGATCGCCTTGGCCCGAGGTTCCTTCTCGGGGCGCAGCACCATCAGCATGCGCTCCTGGCTTTCGGACAGCATCATCTCGTAGGCGCTCATCGCCTCCTCGCGGCAGGGCACGGCATCGAGGTCCAGCTCGATGCCGAGACTGCCCTTGTCGCCCATCTCGACCGCCGAGCAGGTCAGGCCGGCCGCCCCCATGTCCTGGATCGAGATCACCGCGCCCGAGGCCATCAGCTCCAGACAGGCCTCGAGCAGGCGCTTCTCGGTGAAAGGATCGCCGACCTGCACGGTCGGGCGCTTCTCGTGCGCGTCGTCGGAGAACTCGGCCGAGGCCATGCTGGCCCCGCCGACCCCGTCACGGCCGGTCTTGGCGCCGAGATAGACCACCGGCATGCCGACGCCCGAGGCGGCCGAGTAGAAGATCTTGTCGGCATCCGCCAGCCCCGCCGCAAAGGCGTTGACGAGGCAGTTGCCGTTGTAGGCGGGGTGGAAACGGACCTCGCCGCCGACGGTCGGCACACCGAAGCAGTTGCCGTAGCCGCCGATGCCGGCCACCACGCCCGCGACCAGCGCGCGGGTCTTGGCGTGCGAGGGGTCGCCGAAGGAAAGGGAGTTCATCGCCGCGATGGGCCGCGCGCCCATGGTGAAGACGTCTCGGAGGATGCCGCCCACGCCGGTCGCCGCGCCCTGGTGGGGTTCGATATAGGAGGGGTGGTTGTGGCTCTCCATCTTGAAGACCACCGCCTGGCCGTCGCCGATGTCGACGACTCCGGCGTTCTCGCCCGGCCCCTGGATCACCTGCGGACCGGTCGTCGGCAACGTGCGCAGCCACTTCTTCGAGGACTTGTACGAGCAATGCTCGTTCCACATGGCCGAGAAAATGCCGAGTTCGGTGAAGGAGGGCGTGCGGCCGAGCAAATCGAGGATGCGCTGGTACTCGTCGGGCTTCAGGCCGTGCGCGGCCGCCAGCGCTTGAGTGACTTCCGGCTCGATCGTCATGCCTGACCTCTGGGCGGTAAATATCGGCGGGCTTTTAGCGGTCGGGCGCAGTCAAGGGAAGCGCACGACGCGGAGTCAGTGTTGTGCGCCCCAGAGCTGGCGAAGGCGCGCGGCCACGACGTCGGCATTCTGGGCCGCGGCCTTGCCCGAGGCATGGACGGTATAGAAGGCATTGGTGTTACCCACGACCGTGGGGCAGGTAATCACCACGTCGTTGCTCCCGGGCCGCAGGTCCCAGCCATAGATCGCCCATTCCTGCGGCTTCGCCGGATCGCCGCTGGTGGCATAGCCGCCGAACCTGGCGATGTAGTTCTCGAGGACTTTCTTGGCGGACACGAGACAGGATGACTGCGAAGCGACGATGCCGAGATCGCCGACCCGCATCGCCTGTGCCGCGGCGGGTGTGCCGGCCAGCGCGGCGACGGCGGCCGCAAGCACGACCCCGGTTGCGCGGACGACTGCCGGCGGCGCCCCCATCGGATCAGGCCGCTTCGAGCGAGGCGCACAGACTCTCGAACACCAAAGCCCCGTCCGTGCCCCCGAGCGCCGCCTCGGCCATCCGCTCGGGATGCGGCATCATGCCGAGCACGCGGCGGTTTTCGCTGAGGATGCCGGCGATACTGTCGGTGGAGCCATTGGGATTTGCCTGGTCCAGCGGCTGGCTGCCTGCGTCGGTATAGCGGAAAGCTATGCGCTCATCGGCCTTCAGCCGGGCCAGCGTCTGCGGATCCGCGATGTAGGCGCCGTCGTGGTGGGCCACCGGCATGGTGATTACGCGGCGGTTGCCATAGGCGCGGGTGAAGGGGCTGTTTGTCGTCTCGACCGCGAGATGGATGTCGCGGCAGACGAACTTGAGCGTCTGGTTGCGCATCAGCGCGCCGGGCAGCAGCCCCGCCTCGATCAGCACCTGGAAGCCGTTGCACACGCCGAGCACCAGCCCGCCGCGCTGCGCGAAGTCGACCACTGCGCGCATGATCGGCGAGCGCGCCGCAATGGCGCCGCAGCGCAAGTAGTCGCCAAAGGAGAAGCCGCCGGGAATCGCCACGAGGTCGAGCCTGTCGGGCAGTGCCGCGTCCTTGTGCCATACCATCTGCGCCTGCCGGCCGGCGGCCCGCGTCAGCGCCACGGCCATGTCACGGTCGCAGTTCGATCCGGGGAAGACGATGACGGCCGAGCGCATGACAGATCCTCCGCTGGCTAGCTCAGGAAATCCGTTATCACGGCGACGCCCGGCGGGGTAGGCCCGTCGAAGGCCGCGAGCTCGCGCGAGGCGGCCGACAGCGCCACCCGGCGCGCGATCATCGGGGAGAGGTCGACCGCGCCGCTCTCGATCAACGCGAACAGCGAGGGGTAGCGCCAGGCGGGCATGCCGCGCGTGCCGTAGAGCGCGAGCTGGCCCGAATAGACCGCGTCCATCGGCAGGGTCATCGAGCTGTGCTCGCCGACCGGCATCCCCACCTGCACGTGGCGGCCGAGCCGTTTCAGGCAGCGGATCGAGGCACGGGTGGTCGCGGGCACGCCCAGCGCCTCGAGCGAGACGTGGGCGCCGCCCCCGGTGATCTGGCGAATCGCCTCGGCGGCGTCCCCCTCGGCGGCGTTCACCGTGGCGTCGGCGCCCAGCGCAGCGGCATGGGCCAGCTTCTCGGGAACCACGTCAACGGCCACCACGCGGGCGCCGATGGCCCTGGCGAGCAGCGTCGCGGCCAGACCGACGCCGCCGGTGCCGTGCACCGCCAGCCATTCGCCGGGCGCGAGCGCCGCGCGGCCGGTCAGCGCATGCCAAGCGGTGATCACGCGGCAGCCCAGCGCGGCGGCGAGCGCGGGGTCCATGCCCTGGGGCAGCCGCGCCAGGTTGGCGTCAGCATGGACGACGGCGATCCGCTCGGCAAAGGCGCCGGGGCAGGTAAAGCCCGGGACCTGCTGCCGGGCGCACACGGTCTGGTTGCCGGCGCGGCAGTCGGGGCAGGTGCCGCAGGCCAGGATGAAGGGCGCGATGACTCGATCGCCCCTGCGCCAGTGGCGCACCTCGGCGCCGACCTCCTCGATGATGCCGCAGTACTCGTGGCCGGGGAGGTGAGGCAGGGTGATGTCCGGGTCGGCCCCGACCCAGCCGTGCCAGTCCGAGCGGCAGACGCCGCAAGCGAGGATCGAGAGCACGACGCCGTCGGACGGGCAGGCGGGCTCGGGCACGTTCTCCATGGCGAGGTCCTCGCGCCAGCCGTGCAGGACCGCGGCCCGCATCTGTCAGAGCAGCTCCACGCGGTAGTTCTCGATCACGGTGTTGGCGAGCAGCTTGTCGCACATCTCGGTCACCGCGGCGCGGGCCTTGCCGGCGTCGGTCTGCGTGAGTTCAAGCTCGATCACCTTGCCCTGGCGCACCTCCCGGACGCCGGCGAAGCCGAGCGTGCCGAGCGCGTGGCGGATCGCCTCGCCCTGCGGGTCGAGCACGCCGTCCTTGAGCATGATGTAGACGCGGGCTTTCATCGCGGCCCTCCCTGCGCGGCTCGTGGCTCCGTGATACGCGCGACCCAGTCGGTGGGCAACGGCGACCCGCCTCAGTGCACCAATTTCGGCCCGGGCCGCTTGCCGTTGCCGGACTCGGGCAGGATGCCCAGGCGCCGGGCCACCTCGGAATAGGCGTCGGTCAGGCTGCCGAGGTCGCGGCGGAACACATCCTTGTCCAGCTTCTTGCCGGTCTTGATGTCCCACAGGCGGCAGGAGTCCGGGCTGATCTCGTCGGCGACGATGATGCGCTGGTAATCGTTGTCCCAGATGCGCCCGGTCTCGATCTTGAAATCTACCAGTCGGATGCCGATCCCGGCAAACAGGCCGGAGAGGAAGTCGTTCACCCTGAGCGCCAGCGCGATGATGTCGTCGATGTCCTGCTGGCTGGCCCAGTTGAAGGCGATGATGTGCTCCTCGGTGACCATTGGATCGCCGAGCTTGTCGTCCTTGTAGTAGAACTCGATGATCGGGCGGGGCAGGGGCGTGCCTTCCTCGATCCCGAGCCGCTGCGACAGCGAGCCCGCAGCGACGTTGCGCACCACAATCTCGAGCGGAATTATTTCGCAGGCGCGAATGAGTTGCTCGCGCATGTTCAGGCGGCGAATGAAGTGGTTCGGCACGCCGATCCCGGTCAGCGCCGTCATGATGTACTCGCAGATGCGGTTGTTCAGCACGCCCTTGCCGTCGACCACCTCCTTCTTTTGGGCGTTGAAGGCGGTGGCGTCGTCCTTGAAGTACTGGATCAGGGTGCCGGGCTCCGGCCCCTCGTAGAGAATCTTGGCCTTGCCCTCGTAGACCAGTCTGCGCCGGGCCATCTGGCACCTCCGCAAGGGAACAATCAACCGGGCGCCGCGGCCCCCGGCCGCTCGCCGCGCTATCCATACGCACCGCGCCGGATTTTCACAAGAGCGCTTCTGCCGCAGTGGCATTCGGTCCGCGTTTTGCCTATAGGTGAGGGGGCGCCGGTGCAAACAGGGAGACCGACGGAATGACCACTTTCGACGATCGCGAGCGGGCCTTCGAGGATATGTACGCCCACGACGCCGAGATGCAGTTCAAGGCCGAGGCCCGGCGCAACAAGCTGCTGGGACTGTGGGCGGCCGAGAAGATGGGGCTGAAGGGCGACGAGGCCGACTCCTATGCCCACTCGGTGGTGCTGGCCGACCTCAAGGAGAAGGGCGACGAGGACGTCTTCGGGAAAGTCAAGGCCGACCTGGAGGCGAAGGGCGCGAGCGTCGCCGACGACGAACTGCGCCGCCGCATGCGCACGCTTCTGGCGGAGGCGAAGGCGCAGATTGTCAGCGAAAAGCGGGACTGAGCCGGCGCCTGCGCCTCGGCCGGAGCATCAATCCGAAAGATTTCGCGCCGTCGCGTGTTTTTCGGGTACGGTTGCGTGAGTGCTTCCGTAATTGTCAACGCTTACGCGAGGGTGGGACCAATGCGTGTGCTTAGCGAATTCATCCATCGGGGCCTGTCACCTTTCATGGCTGGTATCAGCATGGCCGCGACCACGGTGGTCGAGGACGGGGCATCGATGGCTCTGTTTCTGGCTGCGGCCGGGGCATTTGCGTTCATGAGCCTGCCGGCCGGCGGGCGCATGATCCGGCGCGCCACCGGGGCAGACCAGGAGGCCTGATCGCGGCCTGATCGCGGCCTGATCGGCCCGGTCGCGTTCTACTCCAGACGGCGCGAGGTCGTCGCTCGGGGGCCTGTGGGCGCCCAGGGCAGGGTCACTGCGCGCCGAAGACCCGTCGGAAGATCGTGTCGACGTGGCGGGTGTGGTGCGCGAGGTCGAACAGCCCTTCGAGCTCCGCTGGCGTGAGCGCGGCGGCGACGTCGGGGTCGGCCTTGAGCTCGGACAGGAAATCCGCTCCGGTCTCCCACACCTTCATGGCATTGCGCTGCACCAGCCGGTATGCGTCGTCGCGGCTGACGCCCTTCTGCGTCAGCGCCAGCAGCACCCGCTGCGAGTGGATCAGCCCGCGAAATCGCTCGAGATTGGCTTGCATGTGCCGGGGGTAGACCACCAGCCGGTCGATCACGTCCGCGAGCCGGGCCAGGGCGAAGTCCAGCGTCACCGTCGCGTCCGGGCCGATGTTGCGCTCGACCGAGGAGTGCGAGATGTCGCGCTCGTGCCACAAAGCCACATTCTCCATCGCCGGGATCGCCATCGAGCGCACCAGCCGCGCCAGCCCGGTCAGGTTCTCGCTCAGCACCGGGTTGCGCTTGTGCGGCATGGCGCTGGAGCCCTTCTGGCCGGGCGAGAAATATTCCTCCGCCTCCAGCACCTCGGTGCGCTGGAGGTGGCGGATCTCGATGGCCAGCCGCTCGATCGAGGAGGCAACCACGCCCAGCGTGGCAAAATACATGGCGTGGCGGTCGCGCGGGATCACCTGGGTGGAGACCGGCTCGGGCGAGAGGCCCATGGCCTTAGCCACGTGCTCCTCGACGCGCGGGTCGATGTTGGCGAAGGTACCGACCGCGCCGGAGATGGCGCAGGTGGCGACCTCGGCGCGGGCGTTGGCAAGGCGGGCGCGGGCGCGGGCGAATTCGGCATAGGCCTGTGCCATCTTCAGCCCGAAGGTGGTCGGTTCGGCGTGCACGCCGTGGCTGCGGCCGATGCAGACCGTGTCCTTGTGCTCGAAGGCGCGGCGCTTGAGAGCCGCGAGCAGCGCGTCGAGGTCGGCCAGGAGGATATCGGCGGCGCGCACCAGCTGGACGTTGAAGCAGGTGTCCAGCACGTCGGACGAGGTCATGCCCTGGTGCACGAAGCGCGCCTCGGGGCCGACATGCTCGGCGAGGTGAGTGAGGAAGGCGATCACGTCGTGGCGGACCTCGCGCTCGATCGCGTCGATGCGGGCCACGTCGAAAACCACGTCCCTGGCCTTCCAGACCGCCTCGGCCGCCGCTTTCGGGATGACGCCGAGCGCGGCCTGTGCGTCGCAGGCGTGGGCCTCGATTTCGAACCAGATGCGAAAGCGGGTCTGAGGCGACCAGATCGCCGACATCTCCGGGCGGGAATAGCGGGGGATCATCGGGCGTCAGTTCCGTTGATGGATGCCGGCTCGCGAGGTAGCAAAGGGACATGAGAATAGCAACCGAAGGCTGGTTCCGCGGGCTTTGGCGGATTGCGCGCCTGGTCGTCGACGGATGCGGCGAGGTGACCGCCGTCTTTGCCGGCACCTGCCGCTTCGAGCCCGACGGCGAGGGGCTCATCTGCCGCGAGAGCGGCGTGCTGCGCCACAACGGCAGCCGCTTCCGCTCGGGCCGCGCGACGCTGTGGCGCTTTCCCGCCGCGGGCCAAGTCGAGGTGCGGTTCGCCGACGGGCGACCGTTCCATGCCTTCACCGCCGATCGACCCGAGGCGGTGCATCTGTGCGGCCGCGACCGCTATGCCGTCGCCTATGCCTTCGACGAGGACCGTTTCATCAGCCGCTGGGCGGTCGACGGGCCGGCGAAGAATTACGTGATGACGACGCGGTACAGGCGACTCTAGACAGGCCCCGACGGAACTTTGCGCGCCGGTGCGTGTTATATCCCGTAGTGATCACGAGCCATCGAGCGAAGGGACAATTGCAATGAACCTGAAGCATGTACTCGGCGGTCTGCTGCTTGCATCGGCGACCGGCCTGGCGGTGGTTTCCATGCCTCAGACGGCCCAGGCGAACCCGCCCGGCGGATGCCCGCCGGGACTGGCCAAGAAGCATACTGACTGCATGCCGCCCGGGCAGTACAAGAAGTACCACCGGGGCGACTACATCCACGATTGGCAGTCATATGACCGGGTGCGCTGCGGCCGCTACGGGCTGCGCTCCCGCGACGGCTACAGCTGCATCCGCATCGGCAACGAAGCCTACATGATCGCCGAGGCGACGCAGCGCGTGATCGAGGCGATCAACCTGCTCTCGCGGTAAGGGATTGCCGCTCGTCGGGAGGACGGTTTCAGCCGACCAGCGTGTCGCGCACCGGCGGCTGGCGGCGGCCGATCCACGACTCGAACTCCCGTCGGTTGCTGAAGCGGCGCCAGGTGGCGCCGTCGCACAGCTCGAAGGGGCGGTAGCTGACCTTGTAGTCCATCTTCGGGCTGCCGGCGACCCAGTAGCCGAGATAGACGTGCGGCAGACCCATCTCGGCGGCGAGCGCGAGGTGGTCGAGGATCATGTAGGCGCCGAGGCTGCGCTTGTCCTGCGCGGGGTCAAAGAACGAGTAGACCATTGAGAGGCCGTCGGCCAGAATGTCGCTGAGGCAGGCGGCGATCATGCGCTCGCCCCCTTTCTCCGCATCCTCGACGCTGTACTCCACCACGGTGCTGTTGACCGGCGTCTCGTCGATCATGGAGGCGAAGTCGAAGGCGTCCATGTCGGCCATGCCGCCCCCGGCGTGGCGGCTGTCGAGGTAGCGCCTAAACAGGTTGTATTGCGCCTCGGTCGCCCAGGCCTCGCAGGGCCGGCGCATGACGTCCGCGTTGCGCCGCACGATGCGCCGCTGCGAGCGGGAGGGGCGGAAGTGCAGGACCGGGATCCGGATCGACATGCAGGCCGAGCAGCCGGCGCAGGCGGGCCGGTAGATCACCGACTGGCTGCGGCGGAAGCCCTTGAGCGAGAGGGCGTTGTTCACGCTGACCGCCGTCGGCCCGTGCAGGGTGGTGAAGACCTTCCGCTCCTCCCGCCCCGGCAGATAGGCGCAGGGCTGCGGCGCGGTCAGGTAGAACTGGGCCTTCAGCGATGTCTCGTGGTGGCTCATCCAGGAAATCTCTCCCGCTCACCCGATTCACGATAGCAGCTTAGAGCCGCTTGTCACGCGGCGCGAGCCTTTCCCGGCCGCGGCCGGCCACAGGTTCCGGCCGGTGCGAACAGGATCCTTGCGAATGATTGCGATTCGATCACCACGATTTGCGGCGGATGGGTGGTTCGCGTTTGCCCGCCGCACGTCCTGGCCTTAGGCTGCGGCGGGACGCGTCGCAGGCAGGGGAGAGGCCGAGATGCAACTGGCGGACTATGCGCAGCACGACGCGCTGGGACTGGCCGAACTGGTCGCCAGGGGCGAGGTCAGCCCGCGCGAGCTGGCCGAGACGGCGGCGCGGGCGGTCGAGGCGGTCAACCCCAGGATCAACGCCGTGGTCGAGACCTATCCCGACTGCATCGCCGCGCTCGATGAGGCGGCGCTGGGCCAGGGCCCCTTCAGGGGTGTGCCGACGCTGATCAAGGACATCCTTGGTTACGAGAAGGGCCGCCTGGTGGAGAACGGCAGCCGGCTGTGCGCCGGCATGACGTCGGGGCAGAGTATGCATTTTGCTGAGCTGGTTCGGAGGGCCGGGATTAACATTCTGGGGCGCACGAATACGCCGGAATACTCGATCTCGGGCAGCGCGGAGAACGCGCTGCAGGGAAATACCTCGAATCCCTGGCGCGAGGGCTACTCGGCCGGCGGCTCGTCGGGTGGCGCGGCGGCGGCGGTGGCGGCGGGGATCGTGCCGGCGGCGCACGGCACCGACATCGCCGGCTCGATCCGTATTCCGGCGGGCTGGTGCGGGGGCGTCGGGCTCAAGCCCTCGCGCGGGCGCATGAGCTTCGGGCCGCTGCTCGACGAGAACGGCTTCGGGCTGGCCACCGTGTTCATGCAGACCAAGTCGATCCGCGACACCGCAGCGCTTCTGGACAGCCTGGCGGTGCCGCAGGTCGGCGATCCGTTCCTGATCCCCAGGCCCGAGGCGCCCTTTGCCGAGACGGCCCGGCACGACCCGGGCCGGCTGAGGATCGGCTGGTCGGTGAAGCCGCTGATGGGCGTGCCGGTCGACCCGGAGGTGGTCGAGGCGGTGGCGGCCACCGCCCGGATGCTGGCCGAGATGGGCCACGAGCTGGTCGAGGCGGAGCCCGAGTTCGACGGCGCGGCGGTGCGCAAGTTCTGCGACGTGTGGTTCTTCGGCTTCCAGCTGCGGCTGGACGGCTATGCCGCGCGCACCGGGCGCAAGATCGGGCCCGACACGCTGGAGCCGGTGACGCTGGCGATCTACGAACACGCTGCGCGGCTGACGCCGGCTGAGTTCCTCGACGGCATCGCCGAGGTGAACCGGGCGCGCCGGCGGCTGGCGCGGATCTACGAGGATCACGACATCTGGCTGGGGCCGACCATGGCGCGGCCGGCCGAGCCCTGGGGCAACTATAACCTGGGCCGCAGCGGGATCGGCATCGAGAACTATGTCGAGGAAATCCTCGCGGTGCCCGCCCAGTTCACCGTGCCGCACAACGTGCTGGGCACGCCGGCGATGACGCTGCCGCTGGCGATGCACTCCTCAGGGCTGCCGATCGGGGTGCAGATCGGCGCGCCGGCGGCACGCGAGCACGCGCTGCTTCAGCTCGGCGCGGCGCTCGAGGAGGCGATGCCCTGGGCCGGGCGCGTGCCGCCGCTGCACGTGTCGCGGATGTGAGGGGTGGCGGGCTGAAGCCCGCCCTACCTTGCGGTGCGCGGAGCGGCCGCGGTCACGCGCCGATCCTGTCGATGTCGTAGGGCGTGGACTGGTAGAGCTCGTTGATCCAGTTGCCGAACAACAGGTGCGCGTGGCTGCGCCAGCGGTTCTCCGGCGGGTTCGAGGGATCGTTTGCGGGATAGTAGTTCACCGGCACGCGGATCGGCGTGCCCTGGGCCACGTCGCGCTTGTACTCCTCGTCGAGCGAGGTGGAGTCGTACTCGATGTGGTTGAACATGTAGAGCGCGCGGTGCGCGGGGTCCTCGATCAGGCAGGGGCCGGTCTCGGGCGCGCTCATCAGGAGGCGCAGGCCGCGGCCCTCGGGGATGTCGCGCTCGCGGATCTCGGTCCAGCGGCTGACGGGGATGGTGAAGTCGTCGGAGAAACCGCGCAGGTAAGGCGAGCCGGGCGCGCAGTTGCGGTGCCGGAAGCAGCCGAAGGCCTTGGCGTCGAGGGCGTATTTCGGCACGCCGTGGAAGTGGTGCAGCATCGCCTGCGCGCCCCAGCAGATGGCGAAGGTCGAGTGCACGTTGGTCTGCGTCCAGTCGAACACCTGCGTGAGCTCGTCCCAGTAGCCGACCTCCTCGAAGGGCAGCAGCTCGATCGGCGCGCCGGTGACGATGAAGCCGTCGAACCTGCGCGCGCGGGCCTCGGCGAAGGTGAGGTAGAACTGGTCGAGATATTCCGCGCTCGTGTTCCTGGCGCGGTGATCGGTCATGCGGATCAGCGTCAGCTCGATCTGCAATGGCGTGGCGCCGATCAGCCGGGCGATTTGCGTCTCGGTGCGCTCCTTGTTCGGCATCAGGTTGAGCAGGCCGATCTGGAGCGGCCGGATGTCCTGCCTCAGCGCGGTTTCCTCCGACATCACCATCACGCCCTCGCGCCTGAGCACGCTGTAGGCGGGCAGGGTCTCGGGAAGCTTGATCGGCATGGGCGCTGGCTCGGCTGGTGGCGGTGCGCGGGTTTCGGAACGCCTCAATTAGAGCGGCGGGCCGAGGGAGGCAAGCACACTCGGAGGCAAGCGCGCAGCGAGGCAAGCGCGAGGGGAGGCAGGCGCGCGGGTCAGCCCGCCTGCCGGCCGATCGCGCTGGCGATCAGGGCGTCGAAGTCGGCGGGGGAGCGCAGGGCCTCGATCTCGGCGGCCTCGACGGAGACGCCCCAGTTGCGGCCCATGGCGTCGTAGAGCGGCAGGCGGTGCTCGAGCAGCCCGCGAAAGCCCCAGGCGATGAAGTGGTCGGGGTCGACCTCGTGCTCGGCCAGGCCGTGCCTGGCGAGATAGTCGGCCCACAGGCGGCGCAGCAGCTCCTCGGGGTAGTACATGGGCTTGGGCGCCCGCTCGAAGCGGCGCACCAGCTCGTCGGCCTGCGCGGCGGTGCCGCGGATCTGCACCAGCAGGACATGGTCGGCGAGCAGGCGCAGCACCGGGTCGTTCGGGTCGGCGGGGTCGACCACCTCGCAGATCGAGCCGCCGGTGTCGCACACGAAGTGGGCGTAGTCGTAGATCGTGCGCGCCTTGTCGAGGAACAGCGGCGTGTCGGCCAACGCCGCGATCTCGGCCTCGCGGTGCTGGCGCTGGCGGGTGACGTAGTCCTCGAACGGGATGCCGCCCTTCGCGGGGTCGCCCGGCTTGCCCAGATAGGTGGACAGCGGCGAGAGGTTCTCGAAGCTGATGTTCGAGGCGATGTAGATCGAATCCGTGCGCAGGAGCTGGCGCAGGAAGGGGTTGCGCATCGCCTCGCGCTTGAAGTTGTCGACGATGTGCTCGCCCATGTAGCGGGTGCCGATGCGGTAGTCGACCGAGTAGTGGAACCAGTCGCCGTCGGCGCGCAGCATCACCGCGGTGCGGGTCTTGCCGAGCCCGGACATGCCGAACAGCGCCACGGCCTTGCGCGGCGCCTGCAGATAGTCCTCCGGGCTTCGGTAGATCATGGGAAAATCCCCCGCCGTCCGCGCTCATTAGCGCAAGGGCCGGGCCGGGCGCAATCGCTCAGAGGTCCTTGCCCGGGGTCCGGGTCGCCAGCATGCCGCGCTCCCTGAGCCAGGGGTCGATGGCGACGGCCCGGCGCAGCGCCTTCTGCGCCAGCTTGGCGCGGCCCTGGCGGAAGTAGATCAGCGCCTCGCCAGCCAGCGCGCCGAAGTGCCTGGGCTCGAGCGCGAGCGTGCGGGCCACGTCCTCGAGCGCGCGGTCGTAATGCTCCTGCAGGAACAGCACGGTCGCCCGCTCGTTCCAGGCGGCGGCCCAGCCGGGGGCGTGCGCGACCAGCTTGTCGAGGATCTCGATCGCCCCGGCGTAGTCGTAGGCCGTGCGCCGCTTCTGCGCCGCGCATCATGGCCGCCGAGTCCGCGTCGGGGGCCTGGTGCATCCAGTACCACCAGATCTGGTCCTCGACGACGCGGCCGAGCTGTTCGGTCGGGGCGGTGCGCAGGGCCTCGAACAGCCAGTCGCGCTCGGAGGCTTGGCCGGGGGGCCGGGCCTGTGGCTGGGACTGGGCGGTCTGGGCCGATGGCCCGGTCAGGAGCGCGGGCCCGGCGAGGATAAGCGCGAGCGCCAGAGCGGCAATGCGGAACATGGCCCGCATGTTGCGCGCGGCGTGGTCGGCGTCAAGCGCGGGGCGTCGCAAAAGCGAAGCGCCCCGCCGGGGCGGGGCGCTTCGGGATTTCGTCGAGGGTCGCCTAGCTGCCGTGCGCCAGCACCGCGAGCAGCAAGAGCGCCACGATGTTGGTGATCTTGATCATCGGGTTCACGGCCGGGCCGGCGGTGTCCTTGTAGGGATCGCCCACGGTGTCGCCGGTGACTGCGGCCTTGTGCGCCTCCGACCCCTTCTCGTGGCGGTTGCCGGTGGCATCGGTGAAGCCGTCCTCGATCACCTTCTTGGCGTTGTCCCAGGCGCCGCCGCCCGAGGTCATCGAGATGGCGACGAAGAGCCCGGTGATGATGACGCCGAGCAGCATGGCGCCCACCGCCGAGAAGGCGGCGGAGGCGTCGGCGATCCAGTTGACCAGGAAGAACACCACGATCGGCGAGAGCACCGGCAGCATCGAGGGGATGATCATCTCCTTGATCGCCGCCCTGGTCAGCATGTCGACGGCGCGGCCGTAGTCGGGCCGCTCCTTGCCCTCCATGATGCCCGGCTTCTCGCGGAACTGGCGGCGCACCTCCTCGACCACGGCGGAGGCGGCGCGGCCCACCGCGGTCATGGCGATGCCGCCGAACAGGAAGGGCAGCAGGCCGCCGAAGAACAGGCCAGTGACCACGTAGGGGTTGGCCAGCGAGAAGTCGACCTTGACGCCCTCGAAGTAGGAGCCCGGGGCGGGGTGGGCCGAGAAGAACGCCAGGTCCTGCGTGTAGGCGGCGAACAGCACCAGCGCGCCGAGGCCGGCCGAGCCGATGGCATAACCCTTGGTCACCGCCTTGGTGGTGTTGCCGACCGCGTCGAGCGCGTCCGTGGTCGAGCGCACGTCGGCGGGCAGGTCGGCCATCTCGGCGATGCCGCCGGCGTTGTCGGTGACCGGGCCGAAGGCGTCGAGCGCCACCACCATGCCCGCCAGCGCCAGCATGGTGGTCACCGCGATGGCGATGCCGTAGAGGCCGGCGAGCTGGAAGCTGCAGATGATGCCGGCGATGATCACCAGCGCGGGCAGGGCAGTCGACTCGAGCGAGACCGCGAGCCCCTGGATGACGTTGGTGCCGTGGCCGGTGACCGAGGCCTGCGAGACCGAGCGGACCGGGCGGTAGCCGGTGCCGGTGTAGTACTCGGTGATCACGATGATCAGGGTGGTTACCGCCAGCCCGACCACGCCGCAGAAGTAGAGGTCGAGCGCGGTGTAGGCGCCGGTCGGCGCCTTGAACACGGTGCCCAGCCCGTCGGGGAACACCGCCCAGGTGATCGGGAACAGCGCGATCAGCGAGAGCACGCCGGTGGCGATGAAGCCCTTGTAGAGCGCGCCCATGATGCTCTGGCTGGGGCCGAGCTTGACGGCGAAGGTGCCGATGATCGTGGTCACCACGCAGGCCGCGCCGATGGTCAGCGGGTAGAGCATGGCCGCGTGCACCAGGCCCGAGCCCGAGAAGTAGATCGAGCCCAGCACCATGGTGGCCACCACCGTGACGGCGTAGGTCTCGAACAGGTCGGCGGCCATGCCGGCGCAGTCGCCCACGTTGTCGCCGACGTTGTCGGCGATGGTGGCGGGGTTGCGCGGGTCGTCCTCGGGGATGCCGGCCTCGACCTTGCCCACGAGGTCGCCGCCCACGTCCGCGCCCTTGGTGAAGATGCCCCCGCCCAGACGCGCGAAGATCGAGATCAGCGAGCCGCCGAAGCCGAGCGCCACCAGCGCGTCGACCACGGTGCGGTCCGAGGTCGCGTAGCCTGCGCCGGCGGTCAGGATGGTGAAGTAGACGGCGACGCCCAGCAGCGCGAGGCCGGCCACCAGAAGGCCCGTCACGGCGCCGGAGCGGAAGGCGATCTCGAGACCCTCGCCCAGGCTCTTGCTGGCGGCCTGGGCGGTGCGCACGTTGGCGCGCACCGAGACCAGCATCCCGATGAAGCCCGCCGTCGCGGAGAGCACGGCGCCGATGGCGAAGCCGACCGCCTCGGCGATGCCGAGGAAATAGGCCAGCAGCACGAAGATCACGGCGCCGGCGATGGCGATGGTGGTGTATTGCCGGGTGAGGTAGGCCTGCGCCCCCTCCTGGATCGCCCCGGCGATCTCCTGCATGCGGCTATTGCCGGCGTCCGACGCCATCACCGACTTCACCGCCCAGACCCCGTAGACGATCGACAACAGGCCGCAGGCGATGATGAAGAAATTCCACATTCGATTCCCTCCACACTGAACGGGCGCGGCAACATTGCCCAGAAAGCGCGTTCAGGCAAGGGCGCGAATCGGGGCAGGCGATTCGGGCGGAAAAGATTTGCGGATCAGAGCTTTGCGTTGGCGCGGGCGATCGACTCCATGACGATTCGCTCGGCCTCGACCTTGTCGCCCCAGCCGGTGACGCTGGCCCACTTGCCGGACTCCAGCGCCTTGTAGTTCTCGAAGAAATGCCAGATCCGGTCGCGGTGGCGCTGGGGCAGGTTCTCGAGGCTCTTGATCTCGGCCTGGAAGGGGTCGATGTGCTCGAGCGGCATGGCGATCAGCTTGTCGTCGGGCCCGGCGTCGTCCTCCATGTGCAGGACGCCGATCAGCCGGCAGCCGATCACCGAGCCCGGATGCAGCGTGACCTCGGTGCGCACCATCACGTCGACCGGGTCACCGTCCTCGTGCAGGGTGTTGGGCACGAAGCCGTAGTTGTTGGGATAGAACATCGGCACGTTGACGATGCGGTCGACGATCAGGGCGCCGCTGTGCTTGTCGATCTCGTATTTCACCGGCTGGCCGCCGGCGGGGCCGCCGGGGATCTCGATCACGACGTTGATGTCTTGGGGCGGATTGCGTCCCGGCGGAATCCTGTCGATCAGCATGGCGGGCGACTCCTCTCGGCGCGGGTGGGCGCACTCTAGCGGATCCTCTGCGGCAATGCCAGATTGTGCGGTGCAGCAAACGGTCGCGGGCATGTTGACCCGCGTTAACACGGGGTGGGCCGGGCGCCGCGTTAACAACGGTCAACGCGAAATCCGGGAATCCTACGAATTTCCACCGGGACTCTGTTTTGGCCGACTTTACGGTTAAAATCGCGGTAACTCCTACAGTCGGAGTATAAGAGTCGCGGCCCGGCCGGCCCGCTACTGGATGCAGCTGGCGCCCGCGGCGCGGGCATAGCGCACCAGCTCGGGCCGCGCGGCGCCGCCCCGGGCGAGCCAGGCGTCGATCAGCGCGGCGCAGCGCTCGGGCGCCTGCGCACCCCAGTGGCCGAGGCCGTGCAGCGCGCTCTCCTGGCAGGCGGGGTGGGGCAGGGCGAGGATGCGGCCCATGGTCTCGACGAAGACGGCGTCGAGCGCGCTGCGCTCGGCCGGGTCCGGGGTCTCGATGCCGCAAAAGCCGTCCCAGAACATGTAGCACGCGGTCTCGAGCGCGCCCGAGGGCTCGGAGAGATGACCGAGCACGGGGGCGCAGCGGGGAGCGAAGACCTGCGTCCAGAGCCGGTCGAGGTGGCGGGCGAGCTGCCCCCGCTGGTCGGCGGTGACCGCCGGGTCGCCGAACTGGCGCACATCGGCGAAGCCGCTCATGTGGTCGAACAGATATTTGAACCCGGCCGCGACCTGGTCGTCGCCGCGGAGCGAGAGCGCGGCGCCTCGAGCAGGCGCAGCACATGCGCGGCGGTCTCGGCCGCGGGCAGGGCGGGGATCTCGGCCGCGGGGTCCAGATACCAGGCCTGCGAATCGTGGGCGAAGAGCAGCTCGAGCCAGACCGCGTGGTCCATTCAGGCCGCCGCGACGTCGAGGATCAGCGCCGCGGCGATGCCCCACATCACCAGCGCGATGACGATGTCGAGCACCACCCAGGCGCGGGGCCGGGCGAACACCGGGGCGAGCAGCCGCGCGCCGTAGCCGAGCATGAGGAAGAAGACGAAGCTGGCGAGCACGGCGCCGGCGCCGAAGGCGACCTTGTCCCCGAGCAGGGCGAAGCTGGCCGAAACCGCGCCCATCAGCGCCAGGGTGTCGAGATAGACATGCGGGTTGAGCCAGGTCAGGGCCAGACAGGTGCCGAGCGCGCGGGCCAGCGAGCCGGTGCCGCCGTTCGCGGCGCTGAGCGCGTCGGCATGGAAGGCCCGCGCGAGGCTGAGCGCGCCGTAGCCGATCAGGAAGGCGGCCCCCACAAGCGCCAGCGCCCGGGGCGCCCAGGGGGCGGCCTTCGACAGCGTGCCCATGCCCGCGATGCCCGCCGTGATCAGCACCGCATCGGACAGGCCGCAGACGATGACGATGGGCAGCACATGCGCCCGCATCAGCCCCTGCCGCAGCACGAAGGCGTTCTGTGCGCCGATCGCCAGGATCAGCGAGAAACAGGTGGCGAAGCCGGTCAGCGCGGCCGTCAGCATGCGAATGCCGGGGAGCTGCCGATCATAACTTCGGCAGATCGTTCTTTCCGGATGCGGCGCGGGCGATGGCGCGCTTGCGCTCCTCGGCATAGCGCCGGGTGCGGGCGTGCTCGTCGGCAGTGGGGGGCACGACGAGGCCCGCCGAGATGATCAGCTTGGCGGCGTCCTCGATGGTCATGTCGAGCAGGATCACGTCCTTCTTCGGCACGAACAGCAGGAAGCCCGAGGTCGGGTTCGGCGTAGTGGGCAGGAAGACGCTCATCATCTCCTGATCGCCGGTGCGCGTGCGCACCTCGCCCCGGGTGTCGGTGGCGACAAAGGCCACCGCCCACAGGCCGGGGCGGGGATATTCGACCAGGCACGCCTGGCGGAAGCTGGTGGCGGACTGGCTGAGCACCGTCTCCACGATCTGCTTCACGCCGTTGTAGATCGAGCGCACGATCGGCATGCGGCCGAGGATGCTCTCGCCCAGCCGGATCAGCTGCATGCCGAAGACGCGCTTGGCGAAGTAGCCGACGACGGTGGTGAAGACGATGAAGACCAGGAGGCCGAAGCCCGGGATGTTGGTCTTGGTGTAGGTCGAGGGATTGTAGGCGTCCGGCACCCAGGGGACGATCTTCTGGTCCACGAAGGTGATGAAGGCCCAGGTCAGCCAGACCGTGAGCACGATCGGCACGACCACCACCAGGCCGGTGAGGAAGTTGGCCCGTGCGATCTGCCAAAAGCCCGGCCTGGGGCGCCGGCGCCGCGGCGGGCGGCGCCCCGTTCGTGCCCCCGTCCGGTTCGCCGTCCGGTCCCCGGTCCGATCCCCCGTCCGGTCCCCCGTCCGGTCCCCAGTCCGGTCCCCCGGGGCTCCCCTCTTCGGTGAAGTCGCCATCTGTCCGCCCCGTCGCCGGGAACCGCCCCGGATCGCCCGTCAAGTTAGTATCCGCGGGTGCGGTCGACAACATGCAGGAACGGCTCGCCGCGCTCGCGCCGGGCGATCTGCGCCACCACGGCGCGGCTGGCGGTTCGCGGACGGGTGCCCGAGGCGATGTGCGGCGTGACGGTGACACGCGGCTCGGTCCAGTAGGGGTCGTCGGCGGGCAGGGGCTCGGTGTCGAACACGTCCATGGTGGCGTGGCGCAGGATGCGCGCGTGCAGCGCCTCGAGCAGCGCCGTGTGATCGATGAGCTGGCCGCGCGCGGGGTTGACCAGGCAGGCGTCCATCGGCATCAGCGCGATGCGCCGGGCGTTGAGGATGCGATGGGTGTCCGCGGTGAACGGCAGGAGCAGCACCAGGATCTCGGACTGGGCGATGGTCTCGTCGAGCGCGGCCTCGCCGGTGCGGCACTCGACGCCCTCGATCTTTTTGGCCGTGCGCGACCAGCCGATGACGCGGAAGCCGTGGGCGGCGAGCCGCGCGGCACAGGCCTCGCCCAGCGCGCCCAGGCCGAGCACGCCCACCGTGCGATCGCGTGCCAGCGGCGGGTAGTCCTTCTCCCACGCCGACACCGGCGAGGTGTCGAGATAGCGGTCGATGTCGAGGTGGTGGCGCAGGACGTGGCCCATGACGTAGTCGATCATGCCCAGCGTCAGCCCCTCCTCGACCATGCGCACCAGCGGCACGTCGGCCGGCGGGTCGAGCTTGAGGATGTTCTCGACGCCGGCCCACAGGCTGAGGATGCCCTTGAGCCGGGTGTAGGGCGCGAAGTCCTGCACCGGGCCGTTGGCGGCGAAGACCAGGTAGTCGGTGGCGGCGGGATCGGCCGCGGCCGGATCCATGTGGAGCTCGAGCGCGAGGCCGGCCTCGCGGGCGGCGGCGGTGAGACCCTGCTCGTAGGCCGCGCGCTCGTCGACGCGACCGGCAAAGACGACGACTGGCGGCATGGCACGCTTCCCCTCAGCGACGGTGGACGTGCGCAGACTGGATCAAACCGAAGGCGAGGAGCAAGACCAACATCGCCGTGCCGCCATAGGAGACCAGCGGCAGCGGCACGCCGACGACCGGAATGAGGCCGGTGACCATGGCCATGTTGATGGCGAAGAACAGGAAGAAGGCCGAGGCCAGACCGCCCGTGAGCAGCGCCCCGTAGCGGTCGCGGTTGCGCATCATCGAGACGAAGCAGAACACGATGATCAGCATGTAGAGCGCGAGCAGCGAGACCGAGCCGATGAAGCCGAACTCCTCGGCCAGGGTGGTGAAGATGAAGTCGGTGTGCTTCTCGGGCAGGAAGTTGAGCCGCGACTGCGTGCCCTGCATGAAGCCGCGCCCGTCCAGCCCGCCCGAGCCCATGGCGATCTTGGACTGGGTGATGTGGTAGCCCGCGCCCAGCGGGTCCCTCTCGGGATGGAGGAAAGTGTCGATGCGCCGGTACTGGTATTCCTTGAGGATCTGCCAGCTGGTGCCGCGCGAGTAGAGTACGGCGTAGACCAGCCCCGCGCCGGCGGCGAACGCGGAGGCGAAATACCACAGGCTGACGCCGGCGAGGAACATCACCATGCCGCCGCCCAGGGCGAGCATCAGCGCCGTGCCCAGGTCGGGCTGCTTGAGCACCAGCAGCATCGGCACGGCGATCAGCGCCAGCGGCGGCAGCAGCCATAGAGGGTGCGAGACCCGGTCGCGGTCGAGCCAGTCGTAATAGCGCGCCAGCGCCATGACGAGGGCGATCTTCATCAGCTCGGAGGGCTGCAGCTGCACCGGCCCGAGATTGATCCAGCGGGTCGCGCCCATGCCGGTGTGGCCC
>NZ_JBZSYN010000092.1:0-2539 GCF_058622915.1 Thermohalobaculum sp.
CACGGGGACCTCCACCACGGGGACCTCCACCACGGGGACCTCCACCACGGGGACCTCCACCACGGGGACCTCCACCACGGGGACCTCCACCACGGGGACCTCCACCACGGGCACCGGCACCACCGGCACGGGCACCACGGGCAAGTGATGCGACATCGCGCCCTCGATGACGCCTTGGTGACATCCGCACCCGGGCCGCATATATAGGGCGCGCGAGATGGACCAGACGGGAGCCGCCCGAATGACTGACACCGGCCGTTCCGGCTGGCGGTCGCATCCCTTCGATGACGACAGTCTCCACGAGGAGTGCGGGGTCTACGGCGTGTTCGGCGCCGACAACGCGGCAGCCTATGTCGCGCTCGGCCTGCACGCGCTGCAGCACCGCGGGCAGGAGGCGGCGGGCATCTGCTCCTACTGCCCCGAGACCGGCTTCAACACCGTGCGCCGCATCGGCTATGTGCGCGACAACTTCACCAAGCAAAGCGTGATGGACCTGCTGCCCGGCCGCATCGCCATGGGCCACACGCGCTACTCCACCACCGGGGCCAAGACCGGCACCGCGCTGCGCGACGTGCAGCCGCTCTATGCCGACTTCGCCATGGGCGGCTGCGCCGTGGCGCACAACGGCAACATCACCAATGCCGAGGCGCTGCGCTCGCAGCTGATCGAGCGCGGCTCGATCTTCCAGTCCACCTCGGACACCGAGTGCATCATCCACCTGATGGCGCGCTCGATCCAGCGCACCATCCCCGACCGCATGAAGGACGCGCTCAGGCTGGTGCAGGGCGCCTTCTCGGTGATCGCCATGACGCGCACCAAGATGATCGGCGTGCGCGACCCGCTGGGCGTGCGCCCGCTGGTGCTCGGCCGGCTCGGCGAGACCTGGATCCTGTCGTCGGAGACCTGCGCGCTCGACATCCTCGGCGCCGAGCTGGTGCGCGAGGTCGAGCCGGGCGAGATGGTCATCATCAACGGCAATGGCGTGGAGTCGCACCACCCCTTCGAGCCCGAGCGCCCGCGCTTCTGCGTGTTCGAGTACATCTACTTCTCGCGCCCCGACAGCATCATCGGCGGGCTGTCGGTCTACGAGGCGCGCCGGCGCATCGGCATGGAGCTGGCGCGCGAGGCCCCGGTCGAGGCCGACATCGTCTGCGCCGTGCCCGACAGCGGCACCCCGGCCGCGATCGGCTACAGCCAGGCCAGCGGCATCCCCTATGCCATGGGCATCATCCGCAACCAGTATGTCGGGCGCACCTTCATCGAACCGACCGAGCAGATCCGCAACATGGGCGTGCGCCTAAAGCTCAACGTCAACCGCGCCGTGGTCGAGGGCAAGCGCGTGGTGCTGGTCGACGACTCGGTGGTGCGCGGCACCACCAGCCGCAAGATCAAAGACATGATCGTCGCCGCCGGCGCGGCGGAAGTGCATTTCCGCATCGCCAGCCCGCCCACGCGCTGGCCCTGCTTCTACGGCGTCGACACGCCCGAGCGCGCCAAGCTCTTGGCCGCCAACATGACCGAGGCCGAGATGTGCACGCATCTGGGCTTCGATTCCTTGCGCTTCGTCTCGCTCGACGGCCTCTATCGCGCCTGCGGCGACGCCGAGGGGCGCGACGCCGCCGAGCCGCAGTTCTGCGACGCCTGCTTCTCCGGCGACTATCCCGTGGAGCCCTCGGACGCCCGCGCCCGCGGCGCCCTTGAGGAACCCGTCGGCGCCTGAGCGGACCCCCATGGCCGAGCCATTCCTCAAGGGCCAGGTCGCCCTCGTCACCGGCGCCTCGCGCGGCTTCGGCTTCGCCTCCGCGGTGGCGCTGGGCGCGGCGGGGGCGCATGTGCTGGCAGTCGCGCGCACCGTCGGCGGGCTCGAGGAGCTCGACGACCGGATCCGCGCCGCCGGCGGCTCCGCCACGCTGATCCCGCTCGACATCTGCGACGACCCGGGGCTGGCGCGGCTCGGCGCAGCCATCCACGAGCGCTGGGGCGGGGTCGGCCTGTGGCTGCACACCGCCTTCCAGGCGCCGCCGCTGCAGCCTGCCGAGCACATCGACGGCAAGGAGCTGGACCGCTCGCTGGCCACCAATGTGCGCGCCTTCCAGCGCCTGATCCGGGTGGTCGACCCGCTGCTCAGGCTCTCGGGGCGCGGCACCGCGCTGATCGCCGCCGACGACGCGATGGGCAAGAAGTTCCACGCGCCTTACGCGCTCGCCAAGGCGGCGCAGTCCGCGCTCACCCGCGCCTGGGCCGCCGAGACCGTGCGCTGGCTCGCCATCGCCGAGCTGGTGCCCCCGCCGATGCCCACCGCGCTCAGGGGCCGCTTCTACCCGGGCGAGGAGCGCGAGGCGCTGTGCCCGATCGAGGACGCCGCCGCGCGCCTCATCGCCCGCCTGCGCGCCGGCCCGGTCGAATGCGGCGAGCGCATCACCCTGTGAGCCGGGGCCCCGGGTGGGGCCGCTGGAGATCGGGCGATGCCGGCGCTCGGGGGCCGGCCGCCCGCGCTCACGCCCGCCCGGGCGCTGCCGGCGCGACCGCGCGCCCGCCC
>NZ_JBZSYN010000093.1:0-7188 GCF_058622915.1 Thermohalobaculum sp.
CCCGCGGCCGAGCTGGCGCGGCGGGCGGCCGAGGCCGGCGCCTTCGTGGCGCTGGCGCATCCCGAATGGAACGGCCTGACGCCCCAGGACGCGCGCCCGATCGCCGCCGCGCACGCGGTCGAGATCTACAACCACGGCTGCCATGTCGAGTGCGACCGCGGCTTCGGCGTGGCGCTCCTCGACACGCTGCTCTCCGAGGGCCGCCGGCTGACGCTGTGCGCCACCGACGACGCGCATTTCCACGCCCCCGACCATTTCGGCGGCTGGGTCATGGTGAAGGCCGCGGCGAACGAGCCCGAGACGCTCGTGGCCGCGCTCCGCGAGGGTGCCTACTACGCCTCGACCGGGCCCGAGCTTCACGATTTCCGCATCGAGGGCGATCAGGTCGTGGTCGAGTGCTCCCCCGCCGCCCATGTCATCGCCATCGGCGCCAACGCGGCCTCCAGGGTGGTCCACGGCCGCGACCTCACCCGCGCCGCCCTGCCGCTTGCGCCCTTCCGCGCCGGCGGCTGGCTGCGCCTCGCCGTGCACGACGCCGCCGGCCGGCGCGCCTGGTCCAATCCGCTCTGGCTCGACTGAGACCAAGGCCCGCCGCACCGGACCCAATCGGGGGCCGCGCACCGTCTGGCGCGACCGATCGAGATCCCGGGTCAGGCCCGGGACAGCGCAGACCCGTGTCGGCGCGCGTTAACCATAACGCGCGTCCAAACAGGTATTCGTTTGGAATCATTGGTTTAGTAGTGCGCCCAAATTTGGACGCCCGGACTCAGTCCTTCTCGAGCGCGATATCGGGCGCGTCCTCGGCCTTCATGCCGACCACATGGTAGCCGCAGTCGACGTGGTGGCACTCGCCGGTCACGCCCGAGGAGAGGTCCGAGAGCAGGTAGAACCCGGCCTTGCCCACGTCCTCCTGGCTGACATTGCGCCGCAAGGGCGAGTTCAGCTCGTTCCACTTCAGGATATAGCGGAAGTCGCCGATGCCCGAGGCCGCCAGCGTGCGGATCGGCCCGGCCGAGAGCGAGTTGACCCGGATGTTCTTGGGGCCCAGATCCATCGCCATGTAGCGCACGCTCGCCTCCAGCGCCGCCTTCGCCACGCCCATGACGTTGTAGTGCGGCATCACCCGCTCGGCGCCGTAATAGGTCAGCGTCAGCAACGACCCGCCCTCGCTCATCAGCTTCTCGGCCCGCTGCGCCAGCGCCGTGAAGGAGTAGCACGAGATCTTCAGCGAGCGCTCGAAATTGCCGGGCGAGGTGTCGACATAGCGCCCCTTCAGCTCGGCCTTGTCGGCATAGGCAATGGCGTGCAGCACGAAGTCGAGCCGGCCCCACTTCGCCGCGAGCGCCTCGAACACCGCGTCCATCGAGGCGGTATCGGTGACGTCGCAGGGCAGCACGACCTGAGAGCTCAGCGAGGCCGCCAGCGGCTCCACCCGCTTCTTCAGCGCGTCGCCCTGATAGGTGAAGGCGAGCTCGGCGCCCTGGGCGGCGCAGGCCTGCGCGATGGCCCAGGCGATCGACTTCTCGTTGGCGACCCCCATGATCAGGCCACGTCTGCCCGCCATCAGCCCAGCCGTCATGCGGATTTCCCCCAAGATGCTTTCGTTCCCGGGCGTGTTAGGAGAAATCGCGCCGCGCATCAAGCGATATGGGCCGCGGGGCCTTTCGCGCCACCGCGCCGCGCGCTATTGAGACGCGGCATCTCGGCGCGGGAGGCCGGCATGGTGGAGCTGACGACAGGCGGCAAGCTGACGGGGATCTTCGAGGCCGAGGACCCTTATGCCCTGGCACGCGCCTGGCTCGAGGAGGCCGCGCCCGGCGAGCCGCGGGATCCCGAGGCGGCAGCGCTCTCGACCGTCGACGCGCAGGGCATGCCCAACGTGCGCATGGTGCTCTTGAAGGAGATCGAGCAAAGCCAGACCCGCGGCGGCTTCGTCTTCTACACCAATCTCGACAGCGCCAAGGGCCAGGAGCTGAAGGCCAACCCGCGCGCCGCCATGGTGGTGCACTGGAAGAGCCTGAACCGGCAGCTGCGCCTGCGCGGTCCGGTCGAGCCGGTCGCCCCGGCCCAGGCTGACGCCTATTACGCCAGCCGCGCCTACCAGTCGCGCATCGGCGCCTGGGCCTCGCGCCAGTCGCGCCCGCTGGCCAGCCGCCGCGCGCTGCTCGCCGAGGTCGCCAAGATCGCCGCCAAGTACCCGCGCAACCCGCCGCGCCCGCCGCACTGGGGCGGCTTGCGCATCCGGCCCGTCGAGATCGAGTTCTGGGCGCAGGGCGACTTCCGCCTGCACGACCGCTTCCGCTGGACCCGGCTGAGGCCCGACATCGCCAAATGGGCGGTGCAGCGGCTCAATCCCTGATCATCGTGCCCTGATCACCGTGGCGCCGGGCGCGCCCAGGCACTAGAGTGGAGTCAAGACCCCGCGCGGAGGAGCCCGCATGCCCGAGCCGAACGACCGCAAGACGCTGCTCCTGACCGGCGCCAGCCGCGGCATCGGACATGCCACGGTCAAGCGTTTCTCCTCGGCCGGCTGGCGGGTGATCACCTGCTCGCGCCACGCCTTCCCCGAGGACTGCCCCTGGGAGGCGGGCCCCGAGGACCACATCCAGCTCGACCTCTCCGACCCCGCCAGCACTGTCGCGGCGGTCGAGGATATCCGCAGCCGGCTGACCGGCGGCCGGCTGGAGGCGCTGGTCAACAACGCCGGCATCTCGCCCAAGGGGCCGGGGGGCGAGCGTCTCGACACCATCTCCACCGACTTCACGGACTGGGAGCACGTGTTCCGCGTCAACTTCTTCGCACCGGTCCTGCTGGCCCGCGGCCTGATCGCCGAGCTGACCGCCGCCAAGGGCGCGGTGGTCAACGTCACCTCGATCGCGGGCGCCCGCGTGCACCCGTTCGCCGGTGCGGCCTATTCCACCTCGAAGGCGGCGCTGGCCGCGCTGACGCGCGAGATGGCCTACGACTTCGGCCCGCTCGGCGTGCGCGTCAACGCCATCGCACCGGGCGAGATCGAGACCGCGATCCTGTCCGCGGGCAGCGAGCGGCTGGTGCAGCAGATCCCGCTGCGCCGCCTCGGCAAGCCCGAGGAGGTGGCGCGCACGATCTACTATCTGTGCACCGCCGAAAGCTCCTACGTCTCGGGCGTGGAGATCGAGATCAACGGCGGCCAGCACGTCTGACCCACTGAAATTTCTGCAAAATCTGCGAGGAAGGGGAGCATGTACGACCTCTATACCTGGACCACGCCCAACGGCCGCAAGGTCTCGATCATGCTCGAGGAGCTCGGCGTCTCCTACGACGCTCACGCCATCAACATCGGCGAGGGTGAGCAGCACGACCCGGACTTCCTGAAGATCTCGCCCAACAACAAGATCCCCGCGCTGGTGGACCGCGACAGCGGCATGACGCTGATGGAATCGGGCGCCATCATGCTCTACCTCGCCGAGAAGCACGGCGCCTTCCTCGAGGTGGGCGAGGGCCGCTGGCGGGTGATCGAGTGGCTGATGTGGCAGATGGGCGGGATCGGCCCGTTCCTTGGCCAGGTGCATCACTTCGTGAAATTCAACCGCGGCAAGGCGCCCTATGCCGAGGAGCGCTTCTCCAAGGAGGCCCGCAGGCTCTACGGCGTGCTCGACCGTCGGCTGGAGGGCCGCGACTTCGTCGCTGGCGCCTACTCCATCGCCGACATGGCGATCTGGCCCTGGATCAGCCGATTCGAGTGGCAGGAGATGGACCTGAACGCCTATCCGCGGGTGCGCGATTGGTATGTTCGCATCGCCGAGCGGCCGGCGGTGCAGAAGGGCTACCAGGTGCCGAAATTCGTCAGCGAGGTGCCGCTGCCCTGAGGCCGCGAAGCTTGGTCAGGCGTGCCGGGACGCGCAGGAAATTCCTACAGGTCTTATATAAGACATATAAGAGTTAACGCCCCGGCGATCCCGCCACGGCGTTCGCTGCTGCCGCGCCATGCGGCTGGGCTCAGGCTGCCAGATTGTCCCGCCGATCCGCGGACTCGCCGCCGTCCGCGACCCGTTCCTCGCGCCTGAGCGCGGCGGAGACGCGCACGCCGCGGCGCACGAAGGTCATCATACCCTCGATCACGCGCTCGGTCGGGTCGATCCCGGCGCAGCTCAGCACCTCGCGACCATCGCGCGAGCGCGCCCAGCGCGCCAGCTCGTCGGCGCCGTTGCCCTTGGCCTTCTCGTCCCTGATCGCATCGTCGAGGGCGGCCAGCACGACGGCAGAGAAGAGCTTGCGCGCGCGGCGGCTCTGCTCGTCGATGAAAGCGATCAGTTCGGTGTCGCGCAGCACGCGCACATCCTCCTGGAAGTCTCACACAGTTACCTGGATCCCGGGCTTGCCCCAGGTTTCCCCGTCCATTGACGGCGGTCGAAGCCCATTTAATCCCCGCATGGCCGCCTGCCAAGTGTTTTGTTAGGGTTTTTCCAGTTATTACCGCGCTTTGGGCTGTGGCTTGCGAAACCTTGCGCGCGGCTCAGGGGGCCGCGACAGACCGCATCAGCGCCGCCAGCGCCGCCGTCTCGAGCCCCGGCGTGCCGCCGGCCGCGATCGCCTGCGCGGCGCCGAGCCGCGCGGCCTCGCTGCGGTTCTGGTTGAGCTTGAAGGTGCTGTCCACCGAGGCGATGGTCATCTCCACCGGCACGATCTGGCGCAGCATACCGAACAGCGCCTCGGCGCTCAGCTTGTCGAGCGTCCAGGGCGCCTTGGGCGCCAGCCGCGCCTCGAACCTGGCCGACAGCTTCTCGAGATGCGGGCGCAGCCGCGCGGTCTCGAGAAGCTCCAGCCGGCCGCGCAGATGCACGGTGACGTAGTTCCAGGTCGGCACCTTCTCGGGCTCGCCGTACCAGTCGGGCGAGACATAGGCGTCGGGGCCCCACACGATCATCAGCGCCTCGGCCGGCCCTGCGCGCAGGTGCCGCGCCAGCGGGTTCGAGCGCACCAGGTGCGCCGCGATCCGCCCCTCCTCCATGACGAAGGGCACCTGGGCGGCCAGCACGCCCTGAGGGCCGGCGGCGGCGAGCACGCCGAAGCCGCGCTCGTCGGCATAGGCGAGGGCGCGGCTCTCCGGCTCTTGCCGGAAGACGGGATTGGGATGCATGAGACCTCCTCAGACCGCGAGCGCGGTGGTCAGAATCGGCACCGACGAGAAGAAGAACTCGCCCTCCTCCTCGGCCGCGTCAAGCGCGGCGAGCCAGGCGCGGGCGCGCGCCTCGGCGACGCCGCGCCTCGCGGCATAGGCCGCCATCAGCCGCGCGACCCAGTAGGCGAAGGTGTTCTCGTGCAGCGTCGGGTTGACGATCGGCACCGGCACCCAGCGGATGTTGGCAAAGCCCGCCCGGGCCAGGAGCGGCGGCAGGCGCGCGGGCAGGTTCGGCCAGCACGCATGGCCGTCCCAGGCCGCGGCGATCTCGTCGGTCAACGCCTCGGGCGGCCCGTGCCAGAAGGCCGAATCCCAGTTCGTCGCCAGGCACAGCAAGCGACCGCCGGGCTTGAGCACCCGGCGCAGCTCGGCCAGCGCGCCGGCCACGTCCTCGACATATTCCAGCGTCTGCACGGCGAGCGCGGCATCGAACACCCCGTCGGGGTAGTCCAGCCGACGCACGTCGGCGGCCATCGGCTTGACCGCGGGCACGCCGGCGCATTCGCGCTCGGCCGCTTCGATCTGGTCGGGCGAGACGTCGACGCCCGCGGCGAGCCCGTGCGGCCCCACCGCCAGCCCGACCTCGCGCAGCAAGAGCCCGGCGCCGCAGCCGACCTCGAGGAGGCGCTGGCCGCGGCGCGGCTCGAGCTCCTGCAACACGGCGTTGCGCCGCGCCGCCATCTCGCGGCAGGCGGCAAGGCGCTGCTGGATCTCGGCGATCTGGCCCGTGAACTCCACGCGCCATTCATACAGTGATTAATTCAAGCGTGGAACAATTCGCATCTATCTTCCGATTGACGACAACCCCACTCCATATCCCAACGCATCCATCTGAATCGCAGAGCGTTTCTCGGAAAACAGTTATGATAAATCGCCACACCTTTCCCGCCGAAACCAACATTTCCGAGCGTCGTGCAGGAATATACACACGCGGTTATCTCAGAATGAGCGTCAGACGCGAACATGCCGATGTTAACCACGGCACCAGTGGCTTTCTCAATTTCCTCACGATAATGATATCCGGTATCTGAATGATCTGAATCCTTGTAGAACGTTACATACTGGTCACCGAGCGGATATAAGACTGTCATGGGCGACCCGCGGCCATCGTATCTCGAAAGAACAGATGTTTTTCCAGGATTAATAGCGATCATTTTTATATCTTCGCTTGAAACGACCAATTTCTCCGCATACTGTACAAATTTTCTATATTTCTCCATAAATGCGCCAGAAATTCGAAGCTCGATCTGCTGGTTTGGTGCAGAGTGAGCCTGTCCATCGAATTTCAATGGTGGTACGCGGTCGGGGTGTCCCTCCGCCCCGGGTCCAAAGGTTATCGCCTCAATCCAAATTCGCCTTCCTGCTTCATCGATCAAAATATCCGGTCCATCGTGCGGTCTATCCGCTCTAGGAACAACGTTCTTCCCGGACTCAAGGAGGATGTTCGTCAGATACATCTCCCAGAACCTATTGTCTGGATTCCTCGCAAACTCTACGCAAAAATTCTCATCCGCGTAGGAATGATAATTCTTCCAGTACTCCTCCAGAATCTTGCGAGCTGTTTGGCAGTATGAGTTTTCTCCATCCCTTAAGTTTCGGTAACCAAGATCCCACTCATCACCCTCCAGCCAAAACTCGGACATGACGTAGAATCACACCTCGTCCGGGAAATACTTCATCGCCAGCAGGAACGGGTTCGGTGCCGCCTGGCCGAGACCGCAGATCGAGGCGTCGATCATCACCTGGCTCAGGTCGGTCAGCACCTCGCGGTCCCAAGTCTCGGCCTGCATCAGCTTGACCGCCTTCTCGCAGCCGACCCGACACGGCGTGCACTGGCCGCAGCTCTCGTCCTCGAAGAAGCGCAGCATGTTGAGCGTGGCTTCCTTGATCGAGTCCTTGTCCGAGAGCACCACCACCGCCGCCGAGCCGATGAACGAGCCGTGCGGCTGCAGCGTGTCGAAGTCGAGCGGCACGTCGTCGAGCGAGGCCGGCAGCACGCCCGAGGACGGCCCGCCCGGCTGGTAGGC
>NZ_JBZSYN010000094.1:0-8813 GCF_058622915.1 Thermohalobaculum sp.
CGAGCGCCGCGTCTTGTCGCGCAGCAGACCCTCGACCCCGGCCTGCATGAACCGCTCCTGCCAGCGCCATACCGTCACTTTGCTCGTGCCGGCCCGGCGCATGATCTCGCCGGTGCCCAATCCGTCGGCCGTCAGCAATACGATCTGCGCTCTCCATACGTGCTTTTGCGGGCTGTTCCGGTCGGCAACAATCGCCGCCAACCGCGCCCGCTCAGCCGCCGACACCTCGACCGTGATCCCCCCGCGCATGCCCCATCTGCCTCGGCAGGCGCGAGCATACACTGTTTCAGGACTCTTATGTTAGGTTTATACTACTAGGTCACGGGAACGATTTCACCCCCAGCGTCGTCGCGCAAGCCGATATTAGAGAGACAAAATAAAGATTGATATTCCTCTGTATTTTAGAGCGCCGTCCATCATGAGGTCGAAGATATCGAAATTGATGGAAACAGGGCGACCGCGGTGATCGCTACTACTTTTCCCCAATGTACTGAATTCTGCCAGTTCTGGGAGGATCTTCAGCAGGCAGGGCGAGGATCATCTCTAAAATCATTCGGAATATTCACGGAGCTGGCGCCGTGTGTCCCGGAGAACGGAGACTCGGCCCTCAAAAGCCGCATTGCCTACCACTGGGACCCAAATTTCGGCTGGCGCCAAGTGGGAAACTCGACCTTTTTAGCGGTTGCACCGCCCGTGGACATTAGAACTGGCGCGAGGGGGAAACCTGTCAACGGCGGGGCGAAAGGAGGCCATTGTGGCGGAGTAAAATCCGGCCAGTGATGAAGCAGCGCAACGATATGCAGAGGGGCCCCTCTGCATGTCGGAGGCTCGGTTGCGATCACGGGTCTCGGATTTCGCCGGTGCCGGGGTCGACGGCGAGGCCGGCCTCCCGGGCGAGTTGCCCTCGCCATCGGGCTTTGGAGTGCTTGAGAGGGTAAGATTCACCGTTGATCTCCAGGATATCGACATGATGGGTGAGCCGATCGAGCAGCGCGCCGGCCAGCCTCTCCGACCCGAACACGCTGGTCCATTCCTCGAACGGCAGGTTGGAGGTGAGGATCGTCGAGCTTTGCTCATGGCGCTGGCTGAACACCTCGAACAACAACTCCGCCCCGGTTTGCGAAAGCGGCATGCATCCCAGCTCATCGACGACCGGCAGCTTGGCGGCGGCGAGGCTTTGCTGCAGCCGCAGCAGCCGGCGCTCGTCGCGCGCTTCCTGGAGCTGGTGGACGAGGCCGGCGGCGGTGAGGAAGATCAGCGATAAACCGCGCTGACAGGCGGCCAACCCCGGGGCCGGCGCGACAGGGGTCTTCCCCGTTCCGCTATTGCCGAGCACGATGATGTTGTCGCGGGCCACGACGAACCCGCAGCGCGCCACCTCCAGCGCCAAGGGCTTGTTGAGGCTGGGCATGGCGGCGAAGTCGAAGGTGTCCAGGCTCTTCACCGCCGGCTTGGCGTTGCCGTACAGGATCGACAGCGGCACGCCCCCGAAGAAGGCGAAGGCCGAGATGTGCCCGTCGAGAAACGCTTCCGTCGTCTCCGCCGGGCAGGCCTTCACAAACGGCGCGTCGGAGCGAGGCAGGTCGAAGCAAAACACGTGCATCACTGGGCGCACGCCGCCGATGATGCCGATGCGCTGGGCGAAATCGGCCCGCGCATGACCGGGCGGATGCGACAAGGGCACGCAGGCCTCCTTCATCCGCACCCGTTCCAGCCGGTCATAGTCCTTCACCACCGTGTAGCCGCCGGCATAGCCGTACTCGGCCCGCAGCCGCTCGAAGATCCGCTTGGCCGTATGACGCTGCTTGCGCGGTGCGCTCCGGTCCGACGCCAGGATCGCGTCTATCACCGGCATATGCGGCCCCGGCTTCGGCTTCTCCGGCGGCTTGCTCCGTTGGTAGCCCGCAGGCACCGAGTACCGGCACATCTTGGCGATTGTGTCCCGGCTCAGCCCAAACACGCGCGCCGCTTCCCGCCGCCCGGCACGATCATAGGGAGGTGCGGGTGGCGGGCCATCGCCGAGCCCCGGGTATGGAGCACGGCGGTGGCGCCGATGCGGGCGCCGAGGTGCTTGCGATCGGCCGCGATGGTGAGCAGGGTCGCGGCCGGCGCGCCGACCGGGCTCCGGCGCATGTCCCGACATCCGGCGGTCCGACAGGCCCTGCGCAACCCGTACTTCGGCGGCCTCGGTCTTCCCCGCCTCCATGTCCCTGCCCAAGCTTAACCCGATCGAACCGCCATGGTACGGACCCGTATGCCCGGTGGTGTGGGAGGGGCGGCGCCGCGAGGCGTTCCCCCATCCCGATCTCGTGCCGGCTGGCGGTCGTTCCGGTCCGTTTGGCCGGCGGCGGGAGCGATGCCGGGCCGACGGCTCGCACCCGGGTAAAGCACACCCGGGTGCCGCACAAGCGCGGTGGGCGCACCGCAAAAAAATAATGCTGACAACCTCGCATGCCTGGTCTACGCTTCTCGCAAGGCTCCACTAAAGGAGCCACAAGGAGCAGGGTTATGGCTAAAATCGTCTCGGAGATGGGAACCGTTGTCCCCGCGCCCAGTGCGTCGTTGTCGCGTCGCGACGTACTCGCTGGTACCGCCGCCGGTGTGCTCGCGGCCAGCGTGCCGCGTCTCGCCGCCGCCGCGCCCAAGAACGGCGGCACTATCTTCATGCATTCCTATGCGTTCCCGCCGCCGAACTGGCACCCGCACTGCACGAATACCGTCCAGGTCATCAGTTACTCGGGGATCTACAACCAGCTCGTCGAGTACAACCCGGAGACCGAGGATCCGTTCGATCTGCGCGGCGACCTGGCCACCAGCTGGGAGCTCAGCAAGGACGGCAAGGTCTATACCTTCCATCTCAATCCGAAAGCGAAGTGGCAGGACGGCACGCCGGTCACCGCCGAGGATGTCGTCTATTCGATGGACAGCATGGTGGACGCGGACGCCAAGCCGCCGCGCGTGGTGACCCTGCCGGCCATCGGACCCTATTATGCAAAGGGGACGGCGCACGCGATCGACGCCCATACCGTGGCAATCCCGCTCAAGATCCCGTTTGCCCCCGACTTCATACCGACCCTGGCGTTGGACTTCTGCAAGATCATCGCCAAGCATTGGGGCGAGTCGAAGATCGACGTACAGAAATGGGAGAACGCGATGGGCTCCGGGCCGTTTAAGCCCGGCAAGTTCGTCAAGGACGTGTCGATCGAGCTTCTTAAGAACGAGAAGTATTGGAAGGAGGGGCGGCCGCACATCGACCGCATGGTGCATTACACGATCAAGGACAAAGGCACCGCCATCGCCGCCTACAAGACCGGGCGCGTATTGGAGGGCGTGTGGGGGGTCAACAACCTTAGCAACAAGGAAGCGGTTCAGGTCGGCAAGGAAGCGGGGGACAAGCTGCGCATCGAGTATATCAAGAACGCCGCCATCAACTTCTTCTTCATGAATACCAGTGTGAAGCCGTTCAATAATCCGAAGGTCAGGCAGGCCGTCAACCTGGCCCTCGACCGCCCGGCCATGCTCAAGACCTTCGGGGTGCCGGGCCTCGATACCCTCGGCCCGCCGCTCGGCGTCGGGCTCTGGTTCAGTCGGTCGGCAGAGGAGATCGCCAAGCTGCCCGGCTGGCGGCAGGTCGATGGCAAAAAGGACCCGCAGGACATCGCCAAAGCCAAGGCCCTGCTGGCCGAGGCCGGCCATCCCAACGGCTTCAAGGCCGAGATGATGGTCAGGCAGGTGGTCGAATACCCCGATCAGGCAATCCTCTACAAGGACCAGCTGAAGAAGATCGGCATCGACCTCACGATCAAGCTCGTCGACAGCGCCACTGGGTTCCAGCGCTATTTGCGGGGTGATTGGGTGTGTGCGGCCCAGGCGAGCGGCAATTTCATCGCCGCACCCGATGCCGTTCTCGGCAGGATGTGGATGCCGAAGGGGACATGGGCGCGCTACGCCCGGTCCGTCCCCCCGAAATGGTGGCAGGACGACTATGTCCGGCAGGCGGGCCAGGCTGACAAGGAGAAGCGCAAGGCCATCCTGCGCAAGATGGAAGATCACCTGATCCTCGAGGACCCGGGCGGTCTGGCGGTGATGTACTGGACCGCGAGAAGCTGGATCTTCAACAAGAAGGTCAAGGGGATCCACCCCGCCGGGTCGCTCTGGGCCGGGTTCAAGCACGACACCGACTGGCTCTCAGTGGAGGCGTGACGGCCGGCGAAGAGCGGGGTTCAGAGGGCTCGTTGCGGGAGGGCGTCGATGCAAGCCTACATCGCGAAACGGTGCTTGCTGTTAATCCCGACCTTGCTGATGGCCACGCTGGTGGCGTTTCTGCTGCTGCGCGTCATCCCCGGCGACCCGGCGCTGGTGAAGCTGGCAGGCGAGACCGGAGACGCCACCTTCACGCAGGCCGAGCTGCACGCACTGCGGCACAAGCTGGGCACGGACGAGCCGCTCTACGTCCAGTACGGCAAGTGGGTCTGGGGCATGCTCCATCTGAATTTCGGCGAGTCCATGTTTTTTGAATCTCCCGTTTCCAATGACCTCGCCGAGAAGTTTCCGATTACCCTGGAGCTGACCGTCCTGGCGATGCTGATCGCCATGATCATCGCCGTGCCATTGGGCCTGATTTCCGCGATCAAACAGGATACCCCTACCGACTATGTCGCGAGGATCATTTCCATTGCCGGGGTGGCGTTGCCGAACTTCTGGGTCGGGATTCTGATCGTCTATTTCCTGGTACTGTTCTTCGCGTGGATGCCGCCTCTCGGCTACGCGACACTGTGGGACGACCCGGTCACCAACCTGCAGCAGTTCTTCTTTCCGGCGCTCGCGCTGGGTTTCTACCAGATGGCATTCACCGCGCGAGTGACCCGTTCTTCGATGCTGGAGGTCTACCGGGAGGACTATACCCGCACCGCACGGGGCAAGGGCCTCGCCGAGCGGGTCGTGATTTTGCGGCACGCGCTGAAAAACGCCCTGCTGCCGGTGGTCACCATTTCCGGCTACCAGTTCGGCCGCCTGCTAGCCGGTACCGTGGTGATCGAGAACATCTTCATGATCCCGGGAATGGGCAAGCTCCTCGTCGACAGCGTGTTCCACCGCGACTACACCGAAGTTCAGGCGATCGTCATGGTGATAACGGTCACGGTGCTGGTTTTGAACCTGGCCCTGGATCTGGTTTACGGATGGTTAAACCCGCGCATCCGTTACCAGTAACCGGCTGCGAGAAACCGACTTCCGATGGCGCAGAGGTAGGCAATGGCGCAAGACAGCACGGGCATCGTAGCCTCCCCAGCGGTATTGCCGGGGCACGGCGGGCTGCCAGGCGGCGCGATCTGGCAATACATCGGCCGCTTTGCCAGGAGAAAGCCTCTGGGCGCTTTCGGGGCGGTCATCGCCCTGCTGGCGATCATCGTCGCCGTCTTTGCCCCGCTCATCGCCCCGCACGATCCGAATGCGACGATTGCGGCTCTCGTCTATGCCCCTCCTGGCTCGCAATACTGGCTGGGCGGCGACCAGGTGGGCCGTGACGTGTTCAGCCGGCTCGTCTACGGCGCCAGGGTCTCTCTCTATGCCGGGCTGTTGAGCGCGTTCATCGGCTCCGGCATCGGCATGTTGGTGGGCGTCACCAGCGTCCATTTCGGCGGCAAGACCGATCTTGTCGTCCAGCGCATCATCGATGCCCTGATGGCCTTCCCGCCCCTCATTCTGGCGATTTCCATCATGGCCGCCCTGGGCGCGTCCTTGAACAATGTCGTCATCGCGCTCAGCGTCGCCTTCATCCCCAGCACGGCGCGGGTGCTGCGCTCCCAGGCCCTGAGCGTCAACGAGATGGATTACATCCTGGCGGCGAAGGCGGTCGGAGCCAGCCACGCCCGCGTCATTTTCCGCTATATGATCCCCAACTGTCTGGCCCTGTTCATCGTGCTCGTCACGCTCTATCTGGGTGTCGGGATCGTGGCGGAGGCCACTCTCAGCTTCCTTGGGATCGGTGTTCCTCCCGATGTCCCGTCTTGGGGAGGCATGTTGAACGGCGCCGCACAGACCTATGTGAACGTCGCCCCGTGGCTGGGGGTGTTTCCCGGCGCGGCCATAGCCATCGTCGTGTTGGCCTGGAACCTCCTCGGGGATGCCCTGCGGGACGTGCTCGACCCGAGGCTCAGGGGGACCTGACCGAGCTCGATGGCTCGCGGTGATCGAGCGCACCGGCGCCCAGGCGCCCCTGGTGCGCCGAACCAGGGGCCCCAGCGAGCACCGATCCCATCATAACCGTGCTGTTTCATTGTCGAAAGCGCCCCCATGGCAACGCTGCTAGAGGTTCGCGATCTAAGGACCCACTTCTTCACCCCGGCCGGCGTGGTGAAGGCGGTCGACGGCGTCTCCTACACTCTCGAAGAAGGAGAGACCCTGGGCCTCGTCGGCGAAAGCGGCTGCGGCAAGAGCGTCAGCGCTTTTTCCATCATGCGCCTGATCCCCAACCCGCCCGGCAAAATAGTGGGCGGAGAGGTCATCTTCGACGGTCAAGATCTGCTTAAGCTGTCGGACCCCGAGATCAGGCATGTCCGGGGCAAGCAGATTGCCATGGTGTATCAAGAGCCGATGACCTCCCTCAACCCGGTCCTCTCGATCGGGCGCCAGCTTACCGAGTCGCTCGAACTCCACCTCGCGATGAGCAGGACAGAGGCGCGCAGGGAGGCGGTGCGCCGTCTCGAGCAGGTCGGGATACCGGACCCGGAGCGCAGGCTCAGGCAGTTCCCCCATCAGTTCAGCGGCGGCATGCTGCAGCGAGTCATGATCGCCATGGCGCTGAGCTGCAGTCCGAAGCTCATTATCGCCGACGAGCCGACCACCGCGCTCGACGTGACCATCCAGGCCCAGATACTGGATTTGATGAAGGCTCTCAGCCGGGAGTACGGGGTCTCGCTGCTGATCATCACGCACAATCTGGGCGTCGTCGCCCGCTACGCCGATCGGGTCAACATCATGTATGCCGGCAAGATCGTCGAGCGGGGAACGGCCAGAGAGATCTATCGGAACCCGAGCCACCCCTACACCCTGGGCCTGCTGAACTCTGTTCCCCGGCTTGACCTGCCCAAGAAAGAAAAGCTGGATCCCGTCGGAGGACAGCCTCCCGACCTGCTGCACCTGCCGCCAGGGTGCGCCTTCCGCGAGCGGTGCCGATTTGCCGTGGACAGATGCGCAGAGGAGACACCGCCCTTGCGGCCGGTAAGCGCCGGTCATTTTTCCGCCTGTATCGCAGCCGAGAGCCTGGCGTCGAGAGCAAAGGAGCAGGCGGCATGACGACGATCGAGCGGACCCTGCATGAGCCGGCAGACAATGTGCTGATCGAGGTAAAGAACCTGAAGATGCACTTCCCGGTGACCTCGGGCGTCCTCGTCCAGCACAATGTGGGATACGTTAAGGCGGTCGATGACGTCAGCTTTGTCGTAAGGCGGGGAGAGACGCTGGGGCTGGTAGGCGAGAGCGGGTGCGGGAAGACCACAACGGGGCGATGCATCCTGCAGTTTTACCGGCCCACAGCCGGTACCGTCCTGTTCGGCGGCAAGGATTTGTGCCGCATGGGGGGGCGCGATCTGAGAGGCATGCGCCGCCACATGCAGGTGATATTTCAGGACCCCTACAGCTCGTTGAACCCGCGCATGACCGCCGGCAGCATCGTCGGCGAGCCGTTGCTGGTGCAGGGTCTTACCAAAGACAAACGAGCTTACCGAGAGCGGGTCGCCGAGCTGTTCTCGCTGGTTGGGTTGCGCAGCTCGATGGCCGACAGGTTTCCGCATGAATTCAGCGGCGGGCAGCGACAGCGCATCGGGGTGGCCCGGGCCTTGGCCGTCAACCCGCAGTTTGTCGTGTGCGACGAGCCGGTGTCGGCGCTCGACGTGTCGATCCAAGCCCAGATCGTCAACCTGCTGGAGGAGTTGCAGGAGAAGTTCGATCTGACGTACCTATTCATCGCCCACGATCTGTCGGTGGTCAGGCACATCAGCGACAGGGTGGCGGTGATGTACCTGGGCCGCATCATGGAGATCGCCGCACGAGACGCGATCTATGCGAACCCGCTCCACCCCTATACCGAGGCGCTGCTTTCCGCGGTACCGATACCCGATCCCGTGATCGACACGCAAAGAGAGCGCATACCCCTCACCGGAGAGGTGCCCAGCCCGCTCAATCCGCCGAGCGGATGCGTGTTCCATCCCCGCTGCCGGATGGCAACCACAGCGTGTCGGGAAGTGGTGCCCGAGCTGCGGCAGATCCAAACCGGCCACTGGACAGCCTGCATTCATGCGCCCGGATACGGCTCGCCATAAAGCATCCGCAGTAAAGGGTCCAACTCGCACGCCGGTCACACCGTCGAGCTCCGCGCTTCGCACAGACCAGCTTCGCCGCAGTACCCGGCTCTCTCGTCGGCGACGGCTGGATGCCTCCAGAAACCTCGCGGTTTGAGGGATTTCGTGATTCGATGATGCGGGTCTGCGCTGGGGGCGGGGATGCGTGGTCAGGCGGGATTTTTCGATCTCGATGAGCGGCTGAAGGAGCTTTCGGCGAAGGGTGACGCGCTGGAGCGGCTGAAGGCGGTGGTGGATTTCGAGTTGTTCCGGGCGGATCTGGAACGCGCGGTGCCGCGCGCGGATCGCTCGAAAGGCGGCCGGCCGCCCTTCGACCCTATGCTGATGTTCAAGGCCTTGATCCTTCAGGCGAGCCATAATCTGTCGGACGAGCGCGCCGAGTATCTGAACCGCGACCGGCTGTCGTTGATGCGCTTCCTCGGGCCGGCCGGCACGGTGCCGGACGCCAACACG
>NZ_JBZSYN010000095.1:0-7574 GCF_058622915.1 Thermohalobaculum sp.
GCGCCATAGTCCTTCGAGCCGTCGGCCTTGGTGGGCGCGTTGTCGTAGTTGCCCTTGGGCAGGATGAAGACGGCATTGGCGAGATAGGCAAGCGCGGCGGGGAACGGCGCCTTGAGGTGCAGGCGCACGCTGTGCGGGCCGGTCTTCTCGGCGCTCTTCATCCAGTTGACGTTGGCCTGGGTGATCACGCCGTGCGCCGGGTTGGCCAGGAAGTTCACGGTGTAGACCACGTCCTCGGGCCCGAAGCTCGAGCCGTCATGGAACTTGACGCCCTTGCGCAGCTGGAAATCGATCGTGGTGTCGTTGACCCACTTCCAGCTGGTGGCCAGCAGCGGCTTGTACTCGCCGGTCTTGAGGTCGCGATAGACCAGCCCGTCCCAGCCGAGCTGGCCCATGATCACCAGCTCGCGCGTGTTGTTGTAGTAGGGATCGACGATCGCGACCTCGCGGTCGGTCGCCCAGGTGAGCGTGTCGTTGGCCTTGTTCGCCAGCGCCGGACTGACCCCGGCCAGCGTGACGGCAAGCGCCGCGCACGGCAGAATCCAGTGCTTCATGGTGTGTGTCCTCCCTTTGTTGCCCTGCTGATTCTTCTTCTGATCCGGTCCGCCTGAGTGCCGGACCGTTCGGAGGCGGAGCGTGGCACCATATCCCCCGTCACGCAAGATCGGGCGGCGCCTATCAGAATGGTGATGTGCGCAGGCGCCGGCCCAGGCGGCGCGGCTCGCTACTCCACCGGCAGCGTCAGGCCGGAGGGCCGGGCCCCGCCGGTGCCGATCGTCCAGCTCCCCGGGCGCCCGTAGGGCCACAGCGCGAAGTTGTCGCGATCCGCGCCGGCGAGGCTGAGGCCGATGCGGTGCCCCGCCGGGACCTGCCACGAGACCGGCAGCAGCGGCAGCTCTATCGTGGCCGGCTCGCCCGGCCGCATCGGCTCGGCCTCGGCGCGGGTGAAGGCGCGCCACGGCCAGGTGGTGCGGTAAGTCTGAGGCGGCGCCGAGGTGGCGCGGTGCAGCGCGCGCAGCATCCCCTCGGTGACGTAATGGGCCGAGCCGTCCGGCGCGATGTCCTCGAGATAGGCGAACAGGCAGGCGTCGCGCTGGTCGCAGGCGAAGTCGAGGCCGAGCAGCGGGTGCCCGGTCACCGTCAGCGGCGCGGCCAGCGGCGCCGAGACGAAGCGCAGATAGCGCCCGGGCCGCGCGTCCCAGTCGGCGTAGTAGTCGCGCACGTCGCGAAGCTGCAGGCGGCCATAGCGCGTGTTCTGACCCGTGCCGCAATGGAAATCGGCGCGATAGCGCACCTCCCCCTGGGCGGGCGCGTCATCGGCCAGAATGCCGTCCCCGGTCAGGAACAGCGTGCGCGCGGCCGCGGCCGGCGGCCAGGCCGTGGCGCTCTTCCAGCTCTCGCCGCGCATGGTGTGGTAGTGCACCGGCGCCTCGGCCGACAGGCCGGTGTCGCGGCCCATGACATGCTCGTCGAAAAAGCGCAGCACCGCGGCGTGCACCGGGAACTCCGGCACCTCGCGGCCGCGGAACGGGCTGCCGTTGACGCGCGCGCCGTGGTCCCAGCGGCCGATCAGCAGTGCCTTGGTCTTGCCGCTCACACTCAGGAAGCGGCTGATGGCGCCGTTCGTGTAGGCCCCGTCGCGCCAGCCCGAGATGGCCAGCACCGCCAGGTCGTCGCGAAACAGCTGCGAGACCGCGTGCGGGCTGAAGCTGTCCGGGCTGAACTCGCGGTCATGGGCCAGCGTGGAGTCGCGGAAGGGGAACTCGCGCAGGAAATCGGGCAGATGGGCGTTGGCGGCATGCTCGGCGACCGCCGCGGCCAGGAGCCGCCCCTCCGGGTCGTCGTCCACCGGCGCGGGGCCCGCGAGGCCCGGCTCGGTGAAATAGGCATACTGCCTCAGCGCCTCCCTGCGGTCCTGGTCGAGCGCCTCGACCAGCCGGGCATAGCCGTCGATCAGGTCGCTCAGCCGGATACCGCCGGGGTAGAAGTGGTCGGCATAGGTGTCCCAGACCGCCGAGATCGGCGCGATGGCCCTCAGCGCCCGGTGCCCCGAGGCGGCGGCGAAGTCCGCGGCGGCGCCGAGATAGGAGATGCCGGTCGCGCCCAGCCGGCCGTCGCACCACGCCTGCGCCGCGACCCAGGCGACCACCTCGGCATAGTCCTCGCGCTCGGCGGGCGAGCGAAACGAGTCGCGCCAGCCGGACGAGGCGCCCGTGCCGCGTACATCGACCGCGACCAGCGCATAGCCGCGCGGCACGAACATGTCGCGATAGACCGCAATGTTGGGGCTGGGCTCGACCCCGGCGGAGGCGTCCGCGGACAGCCGGAACCGCCGGTAATAGGGCGTGAAGACCAGAACCGCGGGGACCCCCTCGGCCGGGAGCGCGCCCTCGGGCAGGTGGATGTCCACGGCCAGCCGCACGCCGTCGCGCATCTCCAGATAGAGCGAGCGCGGCCGCGCCGGCACGGCGTGGGTGGGCGCGCGGCGCGCCAGATAGGCCGCCGGGTCGAGGACCCAGGCGGCGGAGTCGAGGGGGCTGTCGCTCACTTGGGGGCTCCTCGGCGCAAGGGGCGGCATCCGAGCACCCCCTAAGGCCGGCGTCAATCGCAGACCGGCACGCCGGCGCGGGGATCCGCGCCGGCCTCCGCACCCCTACCGTTCTAGTCGTTGCCCCCGTCGTTGCCCGATCCGCTCCCGTTGTGGCCGCCGCCCCGGCCGGAGTGACCGCCGCCATGGTGGCCGGAGTGACCTCCGCCATTGTTGCCGGAATGACTGCCACCGTGGTTGCCGGAATGACCGCCGCCGCCGTCACCTGAGTGACCGCCGCCGCCGTCGCCGGAGTGGCCGCCGCCGTGGTTGCCGGAATGGCCGCCGCCCTGATTGCCCGAGTGACCGCCGCCGCCGTCGCCCGAGTGGCCGCGACCGCCGTTTCCGCCACCGCCGTTGCCGCCACCGCCGTTGCCGCCACCGCCGTTGCCGCCACCGCCGTTGCCATTGCCGCCGCTGCCGCCCGATCCGCCGCCGGACCCGCTGCCGCCGTTGCCACCGCTGCCACCGGACCCATTGCCACCGTTCCCGCCGTTGCCACCCGACCCGCTGCCACCCGACCCGCTGCCGCCGCTGCCGGTCGTGCCGACGCCACCGCCCGAACCGCCGCCGGAGCCACCGCTCCCGCCGGACCCCGGCGTCGTGCCCCCACCACCGCCTGCGCCGCCAGCGACGCGCGACCCGTTATGATCGCGATGCTCATGGCCGGAGGGCCAGTGTCCCGCACCCAGACCCACGGCCGTCATGCTGGCGGTCGGCCGCACCGTGCAGGCGATCTCGAAGTCCAGGCATACATCGCCGGTCCGGGACGCGTCCGCCAGGCGCTGCCCGCCCGGCGCGCCCGCATCCGCCGCAAGCGGCACGCGCCCCGTGGGGGCGCAGGCCGCCAGCACGCCCAGCGCGGCGCAACCAAGCAGCAGCCTCAAGCCATTGCCCGGGCCAAGGCGCCGGCCGTGATCGAGCCCGGCACATCGCCCGGCAGTCGAGCTGCTCACTTTATCGTTTGAAATGAACATGTTCTGCCTCCACGCGCGAAACCTCCGCCCCGACACTCGGCCGCCGAAAGCCCTCGGCAGCAGCGGGTCGGGGGACGTGTTTCCTTGTATGGCGCGCGCAGACAGGGCCGGCGTCCCAATCAGGTTTGCGATTGGTTAATCGTGCTCGAAGTCAGGATTCCCCGCGCCCGGCTGTTCCATTTTGCAACAATGTGCCGGGGAGGCCCTTTGGCGGGCCCGCATCCGGCTGCCCCCCGCAGTGTCGGAGCTGCGCCGTGCGGTCCGCGCCCGTCGCCACGCGCAGCCCGGCGCCCCGCGCGGCACTGGGTCATGACCTGAATCAAGGACGCGGCACCCGCATTGCCCGATGCTGTGATCCGCGCGCCACCCCAGGAACGGAGAGCGGCCGATGTTCAAGAACATCCTGGTGCCGATCGACCTCAGGTCCGAAGCCTCGCCGAAGAAGTCCCTACCGATCGCCGGCGACCTGGCGCGGCACTACGGGGCCAGGCTGATCGTGCTCTACGTCGTGCCCGATGTCTGGGCGACGCAGGGCGAGTCGGCGGAGAACCGCGCGCTCACGCAAAGGATCCGCGATATCACCAACGAATGCCTCGGGTCCGACACGGCCGCGCAAATCCTGGTGCGGCACCACAACTCGCCGCACCGTTGCATCCGCGAGGTCGCCGGCGAGGTGGGGGCCGACCTGATCGTGATGACCTCGCATGACCCGGCCCTGCGCGACCTGCGCCTGGGCTCGAACGCAACGCAGGTTGTGCATCACGCTGCGTGCTCCGTGCTCGTCCTGCGTTAGCCCCGCCGGGGCCCCCGCTCGACGCGCATCCGCAGCCCGCGCGGCCCCGCCCGAAATTTTTTCGCCCAGTTGAGCGAGATCAAGTGCCGCGGACCTTGGCCGCGCTATATGGCAGTCCCATATCGAAACCCATTTCTGAAGTGCGTAGGGGGCCGTCCCTTTTGCCGATGGCCCCGCAGACCGCGTCGTACACAAGCGCGCCTGAGCGGACGAATCCGAACCGAGCGCGCCGTTTGCGTTTCCCAGAAGAAAAGAATTTTTCAACGGGAGATACGCCCATGGCCCGCCTCACGGTGGTATCGAACCGTCCCCCCGGCCCGGAGCGAAGCGTCGGCGCCGGCGGCTTTGTCACCGCGCTCGAAGCCGCGCTGGCCGCGCGGGGCGGCCTGTGGTTCGGCTCCAGCCGCCCGGCCGGCCCGGGCCCGGTGCCAAGCGTCTCGCGCGCGGGCGGCTTCACCACCGCGACCATCGGCCTCTCGGAGGCCGAGACCGAGGGCTACCATTGGCTGTCCAACCGCGCGCTCCGGCCGGCGCTGCACAGCCGGCTCGAGCTGGTCAGGATCGACCGCGCCTCCTACGCCACCTACCGCAGCGTGAACCGGCGCCTTGCCGCCTCTCTCACCCGGCTGCTCCGTCCCGACGACACGGTGTGGGTGCACGACTATCACGTCATCCCGCTCGGGCACGAGCTTAGACAGCGCGGCGTGCACGCTCCGATCGGGTTCTTCCTGCACGCCCCCTTCCCCGCCGCCGATGTCTTCGCCTCGCTTCCCTGGGCGCAGGAACTGGCCCGGCTTCTCTCGGCCTACGACCTGCTCGGTTTCCAGACCCGGCGCGATGCCGAGAATTTCCGCGCCTACATCGGTCGCCACACGGCCGGCACGGTGGGCCAGGCGGGCTGGCGGCTCGCCGACGGGCGGTGCGTGCGCATCGAGGCGCACCCGGTGGGCATCGACGCGGGGCGCCAGGCCGTGCTCGCCGCCTCGCCGGCCGTGGCCGCGCGTGCGGCGCATATCCGGCGCTGCCTCGAAGGCCGTCTCGGCATCGCCGGGGTCGACCGCCTGGACTACAGCAAGGGCCTGATCCAGCGCTTCCGCACGCTCGAGCACCTGCTCGAGCGCGATCCGCACTACATCGACCGGGTCACGCTTTGCCAGATCGCCGCGCCCTCGCGCCAGCCTCTGCCCGAGCATCGCGCGCTTCAGGCCGAGCTGGCCGCCGAGTCGGGCCGGATCAACGCGCGCTTCGACACGCTCGGCTGGATGCCGATCCGCTACCTCAACCGCCGCTTCGACCCGGCGCAGGTGGCGGCGCTGATGCGGGCCTGTCGTGTCGGACTGATGACGCCGCTCAGGGACGGCATGAACCTGACCGCGAAGGAATACGTGGCCGCGCAGGACCCCGCCGACCCGGGCGTTCTCGTGCTGTCGCGCTTCGCCGGGGCGGCCGAGCAGCTCACCGGAGCGCTGATCGTCAATCCATATGACACCGGCGAGACGGCCCAGGCCCTGCGCGCGGCGCTGGAGATGCCCGCCGCCGAGCGTATCGCGCGCTGGCGTGCGCTGATGCGCGAGGTGGAAACGCACGACGTGCACGACTGGGCCCGGGGCTATCTGCGCGCGCTGGCCGCAGCGCACGCGAACCGCCGCGCCTACGCGCCCAGCGCCGCCTGATCGGGCCGCGCTGCCGCTCTCCCGCTGTGCTGGGGGCTCCGCCGCACCGGCATGGCGCATGGCATGCCCGATTGAAACGCGCCCCACCCGCGTCACATATGATCTGGATCAACGACTTCCCTCGCAATCCGGCGTCAATTGCCGCGACCACGCTCAGGGAGACGCCGCCATGTACAAGACCATTCTCGTTCCGATCGACCTCGCCCAGGCCGAGCCCGGCCAGAAGGCGCTGCGGATAGCCCGGCAGATCGGCGGCTCCGGTGCGCGGATCCACCTGCTGCACGTGATGCCCGAGATTCCCACCTTCGTCTCGGGCGAGCTGCCCAAGGGACTGCTCGACGAGAACATGGAGCAGGCCGCGGCCGCGCTGAAGGAGCTGGGCGGAGACGGGGTCGAGGCGAAAGTGACCCACGGCCACCCCTCGCGCGAGATCCTGGACTACGCCGGCAAGATCGGCGCCGACCTGATCGTGATCGCCTCGCACCAGCCCGGGCTGCAGGACTACTTCCTCGGCTCGACCGCCGCGCGCGTCGTGCGCCACGCGCATTGCCCGGTGCTGGTCGACCGCTGACCGGGCGAACCGGGGCGCGCGCTCTCGCGAAGCCCGTCACGACACGCCCGACCACCGGGCCGCAGCCGCGCCGGCTGCGCGCATGAATCTCGGCCGTCACAGCGCGATCCGATCTGCCTGCATCCGCACCGATGCCGGTCGATGCCGATCAAGGCACGCCCTTCGGCCAGGTCCCCGGACACGCCCGCCCCGCCTGGCCTCGATGGGCAGGCGGGGCGGCGGTCTGCCCGCTTCGCGGTCCGGCCGGTTACTGCACCGTGATGTCGCCCTGCATCCAGCCCGAGGTCGCCATCGCGCCGGCCCAGCCGCCCGAGCCGGTGGCGCAAGCGGCCATGCACTGCCAGGGATAGGTCCCGGGCTTGGGCGACATGAACCGGTAGACGACCGTGGACAGCACCGGCATCGGGATGTTCATGAAGAAGTCCTCGCCGTTCACGGTGAAGGTGTGCGCGACCTGTTTCACCGGGATTTCCCTGACCACGGTGCCCGCGTTCGGGGCGATAGTCGCCGGCGTCCCCTTGATCACGCGCATTTCGCGCCCGACCGTGCCCCTCACGATGTTGTAGCCCTTCGGGATGTCGGCCGCGCCGTCATCATAGCAGCGCACCGTCACCTGGATCAGGCGGTGCGCCGGCAACACCAGGTTTGCGGGTATGTATTTGGGCCAGTCCTTCTTGCCGGTCACCTTGCCCGTGACGATTTTCTGCGAGACATCGAGAGGCCCTTTGCTATCGGCCGCAGCAGCCTCGGCGTTCGGACCCAGTGCGAGCGTCATCATTGTGATCGCAACGCCACCGGCCGAGAACTGCAGGAACCTGCGGCGGTCGGAGTCGACAGGATCGAGGGATTTTCTGCTCATCGTTGTTTCTCCTTTCATGTCCCGACGACGCCCGGATTAACAACGCCTTGGCAGAATGTGTTGAGCCAGATCAATTCGCTCCGCGCCTGATACAGTTTGCCGCGGGTCCGCCGC
>NZ_JBZSYN010000096.1:0-4354 GCF_058622915.1 Thermohalobaculum sp.
CCAGATGCCCAGGACGCGACCAGGGACTGCCCAGCAGAAGAGCGCCGGCAAGAGCATTGTCTGGCTCGCCTCCTACCCGAAATCCGGCAACACCTGGTTGCGAGCTTTCCTGGCGAATTACCTGTTCGACCCCAAGGAGCCGCTGCCGATAAACGAGATTCGGCGCCTGGGAGCGTCGGACGCCTCAGTCAGCTTCTACCGAGCTGTCGCGGATGGCGCCTTCGCTCAGTCTGAGCCACGAGAGTCGCTGCGCCTGCGCAATTCAGTGTTGCAACGCGTCGTCGCAAATGGGGCCAATGTAAATCTGCTCAAGACCCACAACGCCCGGATAACCGTGTTCGGCGTCAACTTGATCCCGCCACAACTTACCCGCGCCGCGATATATGTCGTGCGCGATCCGCGCGATGTGGCGCTGTCATACGCGCGTCATTTCGGACGGTCATTGAATCATGTGATCGAGGCCTTGGCGGACGAGAACAACACGACCGCGGGACGCGGCGATCAGGTGAAGCAATTCCTGTGTAGCTGGTCCACCCACGTAGAAACCTGGACAAACTGTTCAGACTTCCCGTCAGTCACCCTGCGTTACGAGGACATGGTGGCAAATCCGCATGAGACCTTTACTCGCGCTCTGGAATCGATGGAGATCCGCGTAGAAAGGGAACGTCTGGAGCGGGCGGTTCGGCACTCCTCGTTCAAGGAGCTCCGTCGGCAGGAAGAACGCGAACCATTCGTCGAGGGCTCGACCAACAGCGACCACTTCTTTCACACCGGCACATCTGGTCAGTGGAGGGACGCGATGCCTGCCGACCTTGCCAACAGGATCTGCCAGGATCACGGGTCGGTCATGAAGAGCTTCGGGTATTTGTGAGGCATTGTTTGCCGGGGCAAAACCGGATCCACAGCGCGAGGGCTTCTCTAAGAAGGATCCCTCCTGATATAGTCGAAGATCAATCCATTCCGTGATCGGGACAATATGACGCCAGCTCAGATCCTCAAGAGCATCGTCTGGCTCGCCTCCTACCCGAAATCCGGCAACACCTGGCTTCGCGTTTTCCTCGCGAACTATCTGCTCGACCGCAAGGAGCCGATGCCGATCAACGAGGTGCACCGGATTGGTATGGGTGATGCGATCGAGAAAGCCTATCGAATGGTGGCGGGTGGTCCCGTCGACCTGAGAGATCCGCGCCGCTCAGTAGCGCTGCGGCCGGAGGTGCTCAGGCGCATTGTCGCCAACGGGGCTCAGATCAACCTGGTGAAGACACACAACTGCCGGGCCAAGGCGCTTGGCATCGAACTGATCCCGGCGCCGCTGACGCGATCGGCGATCTATATCTTGCGCAATCCGCTCGACATGGTGCTGTCCTATGCCCGGCACTACGGCGCCACGCCCGAGGCGGCCGCCGTGGCGATTGGTCGCCCCGACAACACGGTGGCGCCCGGCTGGGGCTCGGTGACGCAGTTTCTCGGCAACTGGTCGGAGCATGTGCGAGGCTGGACGCGCTGCCGCGATTTCCCCGTGCTGACGTTGCGCTACGAGGACATGCAGGCCGCACCACAGGCGGCCTTCGACAAGGCGCTGCGGCATATCGGTGTGCCGATCGATGGCGAGCGGCTCGAGCGGGCGGTGCGCTTTTCCAGTTTCGAGGAGCTGCAGCGCCAGGAGGCGCGCGGCGGCTTCGTGGAACGCTCCGCCCACAGCGAGCGGTTCTTCGATTCCGGCCGCGCCGGGCGCTGGCGCGACGAGCTGTCCGCGGAGGCCGCCGAGCGGATCCGGCGCGAGCATGGCCGGGTGATGCGCGAGTTCGGATATCTCGAGGACTGACGCAGCCATGGTCGATAGTCTGCGCACGCTGGTTTGGCTCGCCTCCTATCCGAAGTCGGGGAATACCTGGTTGCGCGCCTTCCTCGCCAATTACCTGATCGACTCGCCCAAACCCGTCTCGATCAACGAGATGCAGACGATCAGTTTCGGCGACAGCTCGTCGCCGGCCTATGCCGATCTCTCGGGGCGAGATCCGCAAAAGCTCGACCTGACCGAGCTCATGGCGGTGCGAGGCCGCCATCTCGACCGTATCTCGCGACGCGGCGCGGTCAATTTCGTCAAGACACATAACGCTAATATCCGCATTGCCGGTCACTGGCTGATCCCGGCGCCGCTGACCCGGGCCGCAATCTATATTCTGCGAGATCCGCGGGACGTCGTGATCTCGTATGCGGATCATCTGGGCCTCGATCTCGAGTCGGCCGCCGCCCAGATGGCTGCACCCGGCAACAGGGTGCCGACGAACGCACGCACGGTGGTCCAGTTCCTGGGCCCCTGGTCCGAGCACGTACGCAGCTGGACCCGGACCCGCGATTTTCGCGTGCTGGTGCTGCGATATGAAGATATGCACGCGGACCCCCAGGCGGCGTTCGAGAAGGTGCTGCGTCTCGTGGGCGCGCCGCTCGACCGGCAGGTGCTCGCCGAGGCGACGAGACGCGCCGCCTTCGACGTCCTGGCTGCGCAAGAGGTCGTCGAAGGGTTTCGCGAGCGCGGCCCCGCCCAGGCGCGGTTTTTCCGCAAGGGTACGGTCGGGCAGTGGCGCGATGAGTTGCCCGAGGGTATTGTCCGGCGCATCGAGGCCGATCACGGCGAGGTTATGAAGCGGCACGGGTACCTTGAGCGATGAACCTCCAGCGGATTGTCTGGCTGGCATCATTTCCGAAGTCGGGGAACACCTGGCTGCGCACCTTCCTCGCCAACTACTTCCAGCCGCCAGGCAAGACGCTCGACATAAACAGCCTGCGCCAGTTCACCACCTCGGACGTGCGCAAGGACTTCTTCGACCGCGCCGCGGGCGGGCGCTATGCCGGCAAGACGATCGAGGACTGGATGCGGGTCCGCCCTGAGGCGCTGAAGCTGATCGCCGCCTCGAAGGACGGGCACCACTTCGTCAAGACGCATTGCCAGATCGCGGAATTCCATGGGCAGCCCGTGATCCCGCCCGAGGTCACGGCAGCGGCGGTCTATGTGATCCGAAATCCGTTCGACATCGCGCCCTCCTATGCGCGCCATCTCAGCATCGATCTCGACAAGGCCGTGGCCCGCATGGCGGACGCCACGGCGATGCATGGCAACGCCGGGAACATTCTCGAGTTCGTTGGCCGCTGGGACGCGCATGTCCTGGGCTGGACGCGGGCGCCAGGCCTGCCGCGCCATGTCATGCGCTACGAGGACATGGCCGCCGATCCGGAGCGCGCATTCCGCGGCCTGTTCCGGTTTCTGCGCCTGCCAGTGGACGTCGACCGGATGGGGCGCGCGCTGCGGGCGGCCTCGTTCGAGTCGCTGCGTCGGCAGGAAGAAGAAAAGGGGTTCATCGAGCGCCCCCCGACCATGGAGCGCTTCTTCCATCGTGGTCGCCCCGGGGGCTGGCGCGAGGATCTGTCGTCGGCCCAGGTCGCAGATATCCGTGCCGAATTCCTGCCCGTGCTGCAGGAGTGGTATCCGGAAATGCTCGAAGAGACGGAACGGTTTGCGGAGCAGGCATGAGCGCGCTGGTGCAGATCAGGGAACGTATCGTCCGAGTCGCCCGCGAGTCCGGCCGTGACCCGGACGACGTGACGCTGGTGGCGGTCTCCAAACTGCAGCCGGCCGAGCGCATCGAGGCAGTGCTGGCCGAGGGCCACCGGGTCTTCGGCGAAAACCGCGTGCAGGAGGCCGAGGGACGCTGGCCCGATCTGCGCGCGCGGTATCCGGGTGTCGAGCTGCACCTGGTCGGCCCGCTCCAGACCAACAAGGTGCGGCGCGCGGTCGAGCTCTTCGACGTGATCGAGTCTGTCGACCGCCCGAAGCTGGCACGGAAGCTGAGCGAGACGTTCGACGAGACCAATCGCCGGCTGCCCTGCTTCGTGCAGGTCAACACCGGCGAGGAGCCGCAGAAAGCAGGCATCATGCCGGCGGAGGCAGATGCGTTTATCGCATCCTGTCGCAACGAGCACCGGCTGCCGGTGGCCGGGCTCATGTGCATTCCGCCACTGGGAGAGGAGCCGGCCTTGCATTTCTCGCTTTTGCGCAAGATCGCCGAGCGCAACGGCATCGCCGGGCTTTCCATGGGGATGAGCGACGATTTCGAGACCGCGGTCAGGCTTGGGGCGACCGTGGTGCGCGTCGGGTCGGCCTTGTTCGGGGCTCGCCCGTCGGACGAGGCCTGAAGCCGGCCCAGCAGCGCGAAAAAAGGGGCCCGGGCGGGACGAGGCCGCACCCGGGCCAGTCGGAGGAAGGGGCGTGCCACCCGCACGCCCCGTGGGAATAGGCGGTCTTGCCTGTCGGCGCGCCTATTGCACCGTCTCGCCGTGCAATGCGAGATCGAGG
>NZ_JBZSYN010000097.1:0-14795 GCF_058622915.1 Thermohalobaculum sp.
GAGGATGAAGCGGCACATGTCCTGCTTCTCCTCGACATTCATGCCGGCCATCGGCTCATCGAGCAGCAGAAGCTGGGGCTCGGCGGCCAGGGCGCGGCCCAGCTCGACGCGCTTTTGCAGCCCATATGGCAGCCGGCCAACCGGCGTCTTGCGGATGTGCTGGATCTCGAGGAAGTCGATGATGCGCTCGACGCGCTCGCGATGTGCGATCTCCTCGCGCTCGGCCGGCCCGGCCCACAGGGCCTGCCACAACAGGCTGCGGCGCATGTGGATCAGCCGCCCGGTCATGATGTTGTCGAGTGTCGACATGCCGCGGAACAGGGCGATGTTCTGGAACGTGCGGGCGATGCCGCGGCGCGCGATCTGATAGGGCTTGACGGCGGTGCGCCGCTCGCCCCGGTACCAGATCTCGCCCTCCTGGGGATGGTAGAAGCCGTTGATGACATTGAGCATCGAGGATTTTCCGGCGCCGTTCGGGCCGATGATGGCGAGAACCTCACCCTCGCGGATGTCGAAGCTCACGTCCTTGATGGCGGTCACGCCGCCGAAGCGCAGCGTGATGTTGCGAATCTCCATCAGCGTGCTGCCGATGCGCCGCGCCTCGGCAGCGCGCACCGCCTCGCCGCCGGCGTCGTCCGGCTGCGTTGCGGCTGCCTGGGCCAGAGGCTCGGTGCTCATGCGCGCCCCCTCTCACGCGGCCCTGGCCGGCGCGGCGGCCGCGGGATAGGTGGTCACGTCGCGGATTTCGAGCGTGCCGCGGATGCTGCCCTTGCGCCCGTCCTCGTAAGTCACCGCGGTCTCGAGGAAGACCGCGTCCTCGCCCGAATAAAGCGCCTCGACCAGCGGCGCGTAGCGCTCGGCGATGATGCGGCGGCGCACCTTCATTGTGCGCGTCAGTTCGCCGTCATCGGCGTCGAGCTCCTTGTAGAGAATGACGAAGCGCCGGATCTGGCAATGCGCCAGCATCGGGTCGCAAGCGAGGCTCTCGTTGGTCGCCTCCACGTCGCGCTGGATCATGGCGTAGACCTGCGCATGCGCGGCCAGCTCCTGGTAGGAGCCGTAGCCAACATTGTTGCGCTCGGCCCAGTTGCCGACCGACTCCAGGTCCATGCAGATCATCGCGGTGACGAAGTCGCGCTGATGGCCGAAGCAGACCGCCTCGCGGATGTTGGGCCAGAATTTGAGCTTGTTCTCGATGTATTTCGGCGCGAACAACGTGCCGTCGGCCAGCCTGCCGACGTCCTTGGCACGGTCGAGAATGCGCAACTGCCCGGTGCGCTCGTCCATGAAGCCGGCGTCGCCGGTCGCCACCCAGCCATCCGCGCTCTTGGTCTCGGCGGTGGCCTCCGGGTTCCTGTAGTACTCGAAACACGCCGGGCGAGCGGTAAAAGACCTCGCCCGTGCCCTCGTCGATGCGGATCTCGACACCCGGCGTGGGCACGCCGACCGTCTCGGGATCGACCGCGTTGTCGGGCTGCTGGGTGACGAAAACGCTGGCCTCGGTCTGGCCGTAGAACTGCTTCAGGTTGACGCCGATCGAGCGATAGAAGGCGAACAGGTCCGGCCCGATGGCCTCGCCGGCGCTATAGCCGACGCGCACCCGGCTGAACCCGAGCACGTTCTTGAGCGGCCCGTAGGCGAGCACCTCGCCAAGCGCGTACATGGCCCGGTCGAGCGCCGAGAGCGGCTCGCGCGCCTTGCGCTTCGCCTCGCAGCGCTTGGCGTGGCTGATGAAGTAATGGAACATCCGCTTCTTCAGCGGGCCGGCGTCCTCGATGCGGATCATCACCGTGGTGAGCAGCCGCTCGAAGATGCTCGGCGGCGCGAAGAAGTAGCTCGGCCCGATCTCGCGCAGGTCGGCGAGCATGGTGTCCCGCGATTCCGGGCAGCAGGCGCAAAAGCCCTTGGTGTAGGCCTGGCCCATGGAGAAGATGAAGTCGCCCACCCAGGCCATCGGCAGATAGGAGAGCATCGAATCGCGCTCGCTCAGCCGATCGAATTCGGCCGAGGCCGCAGAGGTGAGCAGGATGTTGTCGTGCGTCAGCACCACGCCCTTCGGCCGCCCCGTCGTGCCCGATGTGTAGAGGATCACGCAGGGGTCCACGCCGCGGCCCGACGCGACCTGCCCGTCGATGACATCGCCGAGCTCCTCCTCGGCCGCGCGACCGATACGCTGCACCTCGTCGAAGGGATGCATGGCCGAATGGTCGTAGTTCCGCAGACCCCTCCCGTCGCAATAGACGATGTGGCGCAGCGCCGGCAGCCGCGCCTGCACGGAGATCAGCTTGTCGACCTGCTCCTGGTCCTCGACCACGGCGAAGGTCACGCCGGCATGGTCGAGGACGTACTGCATCTCCTCGGCCACCGAGTCCTGGTAGATCGGCACCGGGGTCGCCCCGGCCATCTGGGCTGCGACCATGGACCAGTAGAGATGCGGGCGGTTGTTGCCGATGATGGCGAGCGAGTCGCCGGGCCGCAGGCCGAGCTTGACGAGGCCGAGGGCGAGCGCCCGGATCTCGGCGGCGGCCTCGTCCCAGCTCCAGCTCTGCCAGATACCGTATTCCTTGTAACGATAAGCGGGCTTGCCCGCCCGCTCGCGCGCATTGGCGAGCAGGAGCTTCGGAAAGGTGTCGCGCCCGGACGCATGCCGCGCGGCTTCCGTCACCCGGTATCCCTCCCTGCGCCCGGCCTGTCGCCGGGCAGGCGCTCTTCTCCGGGCGCAATTGCCCGCGCGGCGCCAGATCTCCTGCAAATTAGGAGGGCACAGCCCCCCACGGGTCAAGACCCGTTATTCGAACGTGCGTTCAATTAATCGGCATGCCGGAGGCAGGCAAGAGGAAATCCGCGCCCGGTCGCGGCAACCGGGCGCGGTGACGCAATTTTCTTTCGTGGGAAGGGCTCAGGTCGCCGACTTGCCGTTTCCCTTCGCCGCAGCGATCGGGATCGTGCGGGGCCTGAGCGCCTCGGGCACCTCGCGCTGCAGGTCGATGTGCAGGAGCCCGTATTCGAGCCGCGCGCCCGTGACCTTGACGTGATCGGCCAACTGGAAGCGGCGCTCGAAGCCGCGCTCGGCGATGCCGCGATACAGGTAGACCGGCTGGGCCTCATCTTCCGTCTCGCGCTTCTTGGCGGTGACGGTCAAGGTCTGGTCCTTGACCTCGACGGTCAGGTCCTCGTCGCGGAAGCCCGCGACGGCAACCGAGATGCGGTAGTTGTCCTCGTCCAGCTTCTCGATGTTGTAGGGGGGGTAGCTGGGCACGCTCACCTCGCCGGAGAGCAGCTGGTCGAGCATCGAGCCGAGCCGGTCGAAGCCGACGGTCGAGCGATAGAGGGGGGAAAGGTCGAGATTGCGCATGGGTCATATCCTCCGTCTCGAAGCGATATCCACTGGCGGCCCCCCGAGTTCGGGCGGGCCTGACTGCCTGTGCCGGGCCCGCAGGCGGCGCCCGGCATCACGGATTTGGGAACGCCGCGAGTGGGTGTCAAGCCCGGCGGGCCCGGTGCGCGAAAAGGTTGCGATTCAGGACTCGCGGCGACTCGGGCGCGCGTGGTAGGACTTGTACCGGCCCCGCCCGTCGGGCGGCAGAGCCGAGTCCCAGGGAGAAACCGCCGCCCATGGGGAGCGACCCTCCCGGCCAGACCGGACCGGTCGCAGGAGCGGCGCCGCGGAGGCACCCCTCCGCCAGGATCGACCCTGGTCGTTTCCAGCGCCGACGTCGAGGAGCAAGCCCATGCCCAAACAGACCCACAGCGAGGCCGGCACGGCGGGAACAACCGCCAGGACCGCTTCCCAGGGGCCGAACGGCCCCGATCTCGGCCAGATGGCCGAGGCGAGCCAGCGCTCGCTGGCGGCCTTCGCGCACCTGCACTCGCGCGCATTTCGCGACGCCCTGAAGGTCAATGCCGAGCTGTTGGACTTCGCGCGGCGCCGCATCAGCGCCGACATCCAGACCTCGGACCGGCTGGCGCGCTGCGCCTCCATGAGCGAGGCGGTGGACGCGCTCAACGAGTTCTACCAGGGCGCGGTCCGCGACTATGCCGAGGAGACCTCCGCGCTGGTCCGGCTGGGCACGGCGATCGGCTCGGAAGCGGCCCAGGAGACAGTCGAGGAGACGGTCGCCCAGGCCTCGCCCACGAGCCGGACGCCCAGCGACTGAGACGGACACTATCGCGTCAGCGCAGCGCCGCCATCACCTTGGGCAAGCCCGTGTCGGCAAGCACGGCGAAGGCCAGCGGCCGGCGCCCGTCGCTGCCCTTGGCCGAGACCACGGCGACGATGCGGGGGCGACCCCCGTCCATCGCGAACAGCGGCGAGCCCGAGGCACCGAAAGTCACATCGCAGCCCAGCGTCATCACCGGGCCCTCGACGTCGAGCACCTCGCAGCCCTGCTGGCGTGTGAGCGCGTTCGGCCGGTCCTGGCGGTAGCTGATCAGTGTCAGCGGCGTGCCCCTGGGGGGTTCGCGGCCGACCTCGAAGTGCGGCGCCAGCGAGCGCGGGATCTGCCGGTCGAGCCGGATCAGCGCCAGATCGGCGGCGATCTGCCGCGCGTCAGGGTGCTCGCTGAGGGTGTAATCCGGGTCCACCGCGATCCTCTTGGCGACGCGGGCGGCGACCATCTGGCCGAGCCGCCAGCCGGCGACGAACTGCACCGAGCCCACCGGGTAGGGCTTGCCCGTGAGCGGGCTGAGCACGCAATGCGCTGCCGTGAGGACGAGGTCCTGAGCGATCAGCGTGCCGGTGCACATCGATTCCATGCTCATGGTGGCGACGTTGACGCGGCCAACCGCGCGCCACGGCACCTGCTCCTGTGCGTTCAGCATGCGCCGGCGGTCGAGATCAAGCGCCTGCGCCGGCAGCCAGGCGGCGGCGAGGCCGAGCAGAAGAAGGAAGGTTCCCACCCGCTTCATCGGCACCGAGGATAGCGCGCGCCGCACGGCGGCGCGAGGGATTATTCGGCCGCCAGGTCGCGCGCGGCCAGGGCCGCCGGCCGGGGCCCGCCCGTGGCCCAGTCGAGCAGTTCGGCGGTGTGCACGACGGGAATGCCGGTGGCCGCGCCGATCTGCATCATGCAGCCGATATTGCCCGCCGCGATGACCTGGGGCCCGGTCGCCTCGATGCGGCTGACCTTGCGCGTCTGCAGCTCGCGCGCGATGGCGGGCTGGAGCAGGTTGTAGGTGCCGGCCGAGCCGCAGCACAGATGCGACTCGGCCGGCTCGACCACGGTGAAGCCGCACGCCTGCAACAGCGTCTTCGGCGCCTCGGTGATCTTCTGGCCGTGCTGGAGCGAGCAGGCGGGGTGGTAGGCCACCCGCATGTCCTGCGGCTCGACGCCGGACAGGCCGAGCTCCTGCATGAACTCGGAGATGTCGCGCGCGATGGCCGAGACGCGCTCGGCATCCGCCCGCATCGCTGGATCGAGGCGGAACATGTGGCCGTAGTCCTTCACGGTGGTGCCGCAGCCCGAGGTGTTGATGACAATGGCATCCAACCCCTCGCCGTCCATCTCGCGCGTCCACGCGCGGATGTTGGCGGCGGCCGAGGCATGCGACAGCCCGGTCTTGCCCAGATGGTGCGTCAGCGCCCCGCAGCAGCCCATGCCCTCGGCGATCACCACCTCGCAGCCGTGCCGCGTGAGCAGCCGGATGGTGGCGGCGTTGATGTCGGCGTTGAGCACCTGCTGGGCGCAGCCCGTCATCAGCGCCACGCGCTTGCGGCGCGGCCCCTCGGCCCGGTGCACGCCGGGCCGGTCATGGGCCGCGGGCGGCGCGGCGCGCGCCGGCGCGAAGTCGATCATCGATCCGAGCCTGCCCGGCATCAGCGCCCGGAACGGCCGGCCGAGCCGCGCGCCCATGAGCGCCAGGCGGAAGCGCCCCGGATAGGGCAGCACGCGCGCCAGCAGCCAGCGCAGGAGCCGGTCGGGCAGCGGGCGCGTGTAGGTGCGCTCGATGTGCTCGCGGGCGTGATCGACCAGGTGCATGTAGTGCACGCCCGAGGGGCAGGTGGTCATGCAGGCGAGGCAGGAGAGGCAGCGGTCGAGGTGCCGCACGGTCTTGGCGTCCGCCGGCCGGCCCTTCTCGAGCATGTCCTTGATCAGGTAGATGCGCCCGCGCGGGGAATCGAGCTCGTCGCCCAGCACCACGTAGGACGGACAGGTGGCGGTGCAGAAGCCGCAATGCACGCAGGCGCGCAGGATCTGGTTCGAGCGCGCGATCTGCGGGTCCTTGAGCTGGTCCTCGGTGAAGTTGGTCTGCATATCGCCTCAGACCCTCATGCGGCCAGGGTTGAGGATGCCGGCCGGATCGAAGGCCGAACGCAGTCCGGCTTCGAGGCGGACGATCGGCTCTGGCGCGGGTTCGAACACCTCGACGGCGGCGCGGGTGGCGGCCGTGGCCCGGATAAGCGTTGCATGGCCGCCGCGCCGGCTCGTCTCGGCCCGGATTGCCGCCGCCCCGGCATCGCCCGCCTCGGGCACCAGCAGCCAGACGCGGCCGCCGGCCCAGTCGAAGAGCGCCTCGCACTCGAGCGCGGCGCATATGGCAGCGACCGCCACGGCGGCGTCGGAGGGCTTGAGACCGAGCCGCCAGACCGCGCCCTCGCGCCCCGAGAACGGCCGCAGGTCGCGCACGCCGACCCAGACGGCGTCGTGCTCGGCGCCTTCGAGCTGGTGCACCTCCCCGAAGCCGGCGAGCCGCCTGGTCACCTGCTCGGCGCGGTAGCGCGCCTGGTTCGCCATGCCCTCGACCCGGATCAGGGTGCGGTTCTCGACCCCGGTCCCATAGGCGGGAAGATGCGCCGCGCCGGTGACCTCGAAGGGGCTGGTCATGGCGCAGGACATGGCCTCGACCGCGCGCGCATCGTCGAGCCCCTCGATGGCAAGCGTCAGCGCCTGCTCGGGGACGGGCAGCACCTTGAAGCAGACCTCGGTCAGCACGCCCAGAGTGCCGTAGCTGCCGGCCATCAGCTTGACGAGGTCATAGCCGGTCACGTTCTTCATCACCCGTCCGCCGCTGCGGATCGCCTCGCCCCTGCCATTGACGAAGCGCACGCCCAGCATGGCGTCGCGGCAGGCGCCGGCCTGCACGCGGCGCGGGCCCGAGGCGGCTGTCGCCACCATGCCGCCCACGGTCGGCGCGCCCTCCGTGCCCATCAGGAACCGGTGGTCCATCGGCTCGAAGGGCAGGCGCTGGCCCTCGGCGGCGAGCGTCTCCTCAACCTCGGCGAGGGGAGTGCCGGCCTTGACCACCAGGGTCAGGGCGCCCGGCTCGTAGAGCGTGATGCCCGAGAGGCCCCCGGTGGCCAGCGTCGATTCGGCCTGCACGGGCCGGCCGATGCCCAGACGCGAGCCGCCACCGCGGATCTCAAGCGGCGTCCCGCGCGCCGCAGCCGAGGTGACCGCCTCGGCAAGGTCGGCCTCGGACTCGGGCGCAAGAAAGGTCATGCGAGACCCTCGCGCCTGGCTCGGGCGCGATCAGCCACCGCGGCGGCCTGCGGACAGCGCCAGCGGGAAGACCTTGGCCGGGTTGAGCAGCCAGCGCGGGTCGAACACGTCCTTGACCGCCATCTGCTGCTCGAGCTCGGCGGGCTCGAACTGGTGCCGCATCAGGTCGCGCTTCTCCACCCCGACCCCATGCTCGCCAGTGAGGCAGCCGCCCACGTCGACGCAGCGCTTCAGGATCTCGGCGCCCAGCTCCTCGGCGCGCTCCAGCTCGCCCGGGGTGTTGGCGTCGAAGATGATCAGCGGGTGCATGTTGCCGTCGCCGGCATGGAAGACGTTGGCGACCTCGAGGCCGTAGCTCTCGGACAGCTCGCCGATCTGATGCAGAACCTCGGGCAGGGTGGCGACCGGCACGGTGCCGTCGAGGCAGATGTAGTCGCCGAGCTGGCCCATGGCACCGAAGGCCGCCTTGCGGCCGAGCCAGATGGCCTTGGCCTCGGCTTCGGAGGTGGCCTCGCGCAGCACCATGGGGTTATGGCGATCGGCCACCTCCTTTATGCGCGAGAGCTGCTCCTCGATCTCGGGCTCGGAGCCCTCGACCTCGACGATCAGCAGCGCCTCCACGTCCATCGGATAGCCGGCATGGGCGTGGTGCTCGGTGGCGTGGATGCACGGGCGGTCCATGAACTCGATGGCCACGGGAAGCACGCCCGAGCGGATGATGTCGGCGACGCAGGCGCCCGCCGTCTCGCTCGAGTCGAAGCCCATCAGTACGGGCCGCGCGCCCTCGGGCGAGGGCAGGATGCGCAGCGTCGCCTCGGTGACCAGGCCGAGTTGGCCCTCCGAGCCGCAGATCACGCCGAGCAGGTCGTAGCCGGTGGGTTCGAGATGCGCGCCGCCGATCTCGACGATCTCGCCCGCCGTGGTGACCATGCGCACCCCCATCAGGTTGTTGGTGGTCACGCCGTATTTGAGGCAGTGCGCGCCGCCCGAGTTCATCGCCACATTGCCCGCGATGGCGCAGGCGAGCTGCGAGGACGGATCGGGGGCGTAGAAAAATCCCTCGCCCTGCACCGTCCCGGTGACGGCGAGGTTGGTCATGCCGGCCTCGACCCGGATGAAGCGGTCGGCGAGGTCGACCGCGATCACCCGGTTCATGCGCGAGACCCCCACCACCACGCTGTCCGCGGTGGGCAGCGAGCCTCCGGCAAGGGACGTGCCCGCACCGCGCGGCACGACCGGCACGCCGGTCTCGGCGCAGATGCGCATCACCTCGGCCACTTCCTCGGTCGAGCCGGGCAGCACGACGGCCAGCGGCGGGCAGCGATAAGCGGTCAGCGCATCGCACTCGTAGACCCGCAGCTCCTCCTCCGCGTGGATCACCCAGTCCGCGCCCACCGTCTGTGTCAGCCGCTCCACGAGGGCTGCCTTGTGGCCGAGAACTTCGCGATTCGGGACGGGCATGTCCATGGCGACGGGGCCTCCCGGCCGATGTGGTCAGATTGCCTTACCAGATAACGCAGTCGCGGCGCCGAATCCACCGTCATTGCGGGCGGCGACGGGTGCGACCGGCTCAGAACCGCAGCTCGAGAGCGATCAACCCGACGGCGTCGCCGCGGTCGGGGACAACACAGCCCACGGCGCCCAGGCTGAGCCCGTGCGCGAGCCGGACGGCGAGGCCGACCGGCATGACGCCGGCGCCGCCACCGAGGCGGAGGCGGGAGCTGGCTGGTCGAACCACCCAGCTCCGGGGCCAGGGGGTGCCCAGCGGACGGGACCGGAGGTGACCGGAGACGGCATTGAGCGGAGCCACCGGACCCTCGGCCGCCGAGGCCGGGGCAGCCGCGGCGGCGAGCAGGACAAGGGTGGCGACGGCCAAAAGAAGCCGCGGGCGGGAGAGAGGAAGGGGTGCGTTTTGCATCCCGAAAGCATGCCCCATCCATGCTTACGGTGGCGTAAACGATGCTTGTCAACCATGGCCGCCGGCTCAGACCGGCAGGCCGCGGTCCGCCGCCCAGGCCCGCACGGCGGGGCGTGCGGTCGCCGCACCGGCGGCCTCGGCATCGGCCAGCACCGCGCGCAGCTCGGAGATATCGGCGGCGATCAGCGCTCGCTTGACCGGGCCGATCGCGGCCGGCCGCATCGAGAGATCGCGAAAGCCCACCGCCGCGAGGACCAGCGCCTCGAGCGGACGGCCCGCCGTCTCGCCGCAGAAGGACAGCGACGTGCCAAGCCGCTCGCACCGCGCCGTGATCTCGCCGAGCAGCGTGAGGAACGAGAAGCTCAGCGCATCGTAGCGGGTGCGCACCCGCTCGTTCTCACGATCGGCGGCGAAGAAGAACTGCATCAGGTCGTTGCCGCCCACCGAGACGAAGTCGGCCTCCACGAACAGACGGTCGTCGGCATAGGCCAGCGAGGGCGTCTCGAGCATGAAGCCGACGCGCAGCCGCTCGGGGCGCGGATATCCGCGCGCCGCCATCTCCTCGACCTCCGCCTCAACCAGCGCGCGGGCAGTCCGGAACTCGTCGGCCTCGGCAACCATGGGGAACATGATCGAGAAGGGCCTGCCCCGGGCAGCGCGCACCAGCGCCTGCGCCTGCATGCGGAACAGCCGCGGCCGGTCCAGCCCGACCCGGATCGCCCGCCAGCCCATGGCCGGGTTCGCCTCGGGCTCGCGCCGGAAATAGGGGAGGATCTTGTCCGAGCCGATGTCGAGCGTGCGGAACACCACCTCGCGCCCCTTCGCGGCATCGAGCACGCGGCCATAGAGCGCCGCCTGCGCCTCGCGTCCGGGCAGCCGCGGCCGGATCATGAACTGCAGCTCGGTGCGGTAGAGGCCGACGCCCTCGGCGCCACTGGCCTCGATCGAGGGCAGGTCGGCCAGCACGCCGGCGTTCATGCGCAGGCCGACCGTGATGCCGTCCACGCTGGTCGCCGGGCGCTGGCGCAGCGTGCGATAGATTTCCTGCGCCTGCTCGGCAAGCGCCACCTTCTCGCGGAAGGCGGAGAGGATCGAGCCCTCCGGGCGCAGATCGACCCGGCCCAGCTCGCCGTCCACGATGATCGGGTCGCCGGGATTGGCGTCGCGCGTGATGCGCTCGACCTGCACCACCGTCGGAATGCCCAGCGCGCGCGCCACCACCGCCGCGTGGCTGGTCAACGAGCCCTCCTCGAGGATCAGCGCGGCGATCCTGCCGGCATGGTCCATGAGCTCGCCCGGGCCGATGCTGCGGGCCACCAGAACGGCGTTGCGCGGTACCTCGGGCTGGCGCGCGCTCTCGGGGCCGACGAGGTAGCGCAGCAGACGGTTGGCCAGGTCGTCGAGATCGTGCAGCCGCTCGCGCAGGTAGGGGTCGGCCACCCGCTCCATGCGGGCGCGCACATCCGACTGCACCTTCTCGACCGCGACCTCGGCAGCGAGCCCGGAATCGATCGCCTCGTCAAGCCGCGCCCGCCAGCCGCGGTCATAGGCGAACATGCGGTAGGCCTCGAGGATCTCGCGCTGCTCGCCCGCCAAGGCGCCGCCGGCGAGCAGCCGGTCGACATCGTCGCGCAGCGCCTCCAGCGCTTCGGCCAGACGGCTGCGCTCGGTGGCGATGTCCTCGGCGATCGGGTCGAACACGACGAGACGCGGCTCGTGCAGGTGGACCACACCCTCGGCCACGCCCTCGCACGCGCCGACCCCCTCGAACACCACCGGGCCGGTGCGGCGGCCCGGGCCGGTGGCGAGGCCGGCCGAGCCGAGGAAGGCACCAGCCTCGGCCATCTCCGAGATCACCATGGCGACGATCTCGAGCGCCTCGATCTCCTCGTCGGTATAGCGCCGGCGCGCCTCGTTCTGCACCACCAGCACGCCCATGACCTCGCCGAGGCGCTGGATCGGCACGCCGCCGAAGGAGTGGTAGATCTCCTCGCCCGTCTCCGGCAGATAGCGGAAACCCGGCATCGCCTGGGCATCGTCGGTGGCGATGGGCTCGGCGCGGGCGGCGATCCGGCCCACCAGGCCCTGCCCGACGCGCAGCCGCACGGTGTGCACGGCCTCGGGCCTGAGGCCCTCGGTGGCGCAGAGTTCAAGCGTCTGCTCGTCGCGCTTGAGATAGATCGACGACACCTCGGCAACCATGTTCGAGGCGACCAGGCGGACGATCTTGTCGAGCCGCTGCTGCCCGTCGCCCGGGCCGGCCATCACCGCCCGGAGCGCGCGCAGCAACGCTCGCGATCCACCCTTCTCGGCGGGCATCGCCTGCCCTCCCTTGCCTCGAATCCCGGCGCGCGTGGCGCCGGCGGCGGCCCGTCAGGCCGCCTCCAGCCCGAATGCCTTGTGCAGCGCCTGGACGGCGAGCTCCAAGTACTTGCGATCGATCAGCACCGAGACCTTGATCTCGGACGTGGTGATCACCTGGATGTTAATGCCTTCGGCGGCCAGTGCCCCGAACATCTTCTGCGCCACGCCGGAATGGCTGCGCATGCCGATGCCCACGACCGACACCTTCGCCACCTCGTCGTCGACGATGATCTCGCGGTAGCCGATCTCCTCCCGCCGCCCTTCGAGCGCGGCGCGGGCGCGCGCCACCTCCTCGGTGCCGCAGGAGAAGGTCATGTCCGTGGTGCCGTCGCTGCCGATGTTCTGGACGATCATGTCGACAATGATCCCCTGCTCGGCCAGCGGTCCGAAGATCGAGGCCGCCACGCCCGGGCGGTCTGGCACCTTGACGAGAGTCACCTTGGCCTCGTCCCTCTGATAGGCGACTCCGCTGACGATGTTCTGTTCCACGATCTCCTCCTCGTCGCAGACCAGCGTCCCGGCCTTGTCCTCGAAGCTCGACAGCACCTGCAGCCGAACCTTGTAGCGCATGGCGAGCTCGACCGAGCGCGTCTGCAGCACCTTGGCGCCGAGCGAGGCAAGCTCGAGCATCTCCTCGTAGGCGATCCGGTCGAGCTTGCGGGCGCGCCGCTCGATGCGCGGGTCGGTGGTATAGACGCCGTCCACGTCCGTATAGATATCACAGCGCTCGGCCCCAAGGGCAGCGGCGAGCGCCACCGCCGAGGTGTCGGATCCGCCGCGCCCCAGCGTCGAGATCCGCCCGTCCGGCCCGATCCCCTGAAAGCCCGAGACCACCGCATGCAGGCCTTGCGCAAACTTCCGCTCCAGCGCCCCGGTTTCGATCTCGACGATGCGCGCCGCGCCGTGCACGCCGGTGGTGCGGATGGGAATTTGCCAGCCCTGCCACGAGCGCGCGGCGACACCGAGCCGCTGCAGCATCAGCGCCATCAGACCGCTGGTGACCTGCTCGCCCGAGGCGACCACGGTATCGTATTCGCGCACGTCGTAGAGCGGCGAGGTCTCGCGCACGAGGCGCACCAGCTCGTTTGTCTGGCCCGCCATCGCCGAGACGACCACCGCCACGTCGTAGCCGCGGTCGACCTCGCGGCGCACCTTTTCGGCCGCACTGCGAATGCGGTCGAGGTCGGCGACGGAGGTTCCGCCGAACTTCATGACGAGGCGGGGCATGTCTCTCGTTCCTCGGGCCGACCGGCAGGGGCCTGTTGCGGCGGGCGCCTCCCTATATCCCCGGCACCCCCCGACCGCAAGATTTCGCGAGCGCGGGCAGCTGCGGGTTGACCTCCGTCAAGGTGCTCTAGATGGCCGAGGAGGTATCAACCCGAGACTAACGAGCGGCGCCGCGGTATTGTCGCCCGCGGCAGGCCACGACAAGGAGTGCCCCGATGACGTTTTCCCGCACATTGACCACGCTCGGCCTCGCCTCCGCCTTGGCGATGGCCGGAGCGCAGCTCGCCGCCGCGCACGAGCCCGGAGGCCCGGGCAACGAGGGCGGTTATGGCGGCCATCCCTACCGCTACATGCAAAACGACCAGATGTGGTACGACGATATGGGGTACGGGCCCGCCATGATGGGCTATCGCATGGGCTATGCGCCCGAGATGATGGGCTACGGCATGGGCCCGGGCATGATGGGTCCGGGCATGATGGGCTACGGCATGGGCTACGGCTACCCGCCCGGCTACGGTCCCGCCCCGATGCATCCGGGCGAGGGCCCCGGTCCCGGGCCGAGGACGCCCGGCACGGGACCGGCCTATGGTCCGGGACCGAGGGGGCCCGGCTACGGCATGGGGCCGATGTCCCGCGGTACGTTCCACGGGCCCGCCATGGGCGGCATGATGAATTATGGCACGGCGGCCGCAGAGATGCAGGCCCTGCCCCACGCCCTCACGCCCGACCAGGTGCGCAAGATGTTCGAGCACCGGCTCGCCTGGGGCGGCAATCCCAACCTCAAGGTCGGCGACGTGAAGCAGGCCAACAAGGACACCATCACCGCCGACATCGTCACCAAGGACGGCTCGCTGGTGCGCCGCTTCGCGGTGGACAGCCATACCGGCGCGACCGAGCCGGTCCAGTGAGCGCGCCCCGGCGCCGCCGCGGCGGCATCAGCCGTCGCTGCGGCGCATCCAGGGGATCGGCGCGACCGGAATGCCTTCGTCCTTGAGCGAGCGGGCCTCGTCGCGGCTCGCCTCGCCCCAGATCGACCGCGTCTGCGCCTCGCCGTTATGCATGCGGCGCGCCTCGGAGGCGAAGGCGGGGCCGACATAGTCCGAGGTCCGCTCGATATGGCGGCGCAAACCGGCGAGCGCCGCCTCGGCCGGCGAGGCCGGCCGGCTCAGCTCGGGAACGTCCCGGCCCCCCTTGACCGAGGGCGCCATCGGCGCCTTGACCACCTCGGCCGACCCGCAGACGACGCAGGCCACCCGGCCCGCCGCCTGCTGCTCCTCGAAGGCAGCCGAGGAGGCGAACCAGGCCTCGAAATCGTGCCCGTCGGCGCATCTGAGGCTGTAGCAAATCATGCCAGGACCGGCCCTCGCTCACGAAAAGGTCAGTGCCTTACTATATAGCCGCGATCTCCCGGCAAACCATATCTTCTTGAATTGGCGGGGAAACCTGCGCGAGGATCGGCTCAGCGTCCGCTGCGCGCCCGATCGCGTCGGGCCGAGAGCGGCTGGAAGGCCACCGCCACGTGGTGCTCGCAATAGGGCTTGCCGGGCACCGAGGGCAGGCCGCAGAAATAGAAGTCCTCCTCGGCGGGGTCGCCGATCGGCCACTTGCAGGTGCGCTCGGTGAGCTCGAGCAGGTCCAGCTTCTTCGCCATCTTCTCGATCTCCGCCAGCGTCTCGCGTGCCGCCATCTCCTCGGGCGTCGGCAGCCCGGGGGCGCGCGGCTGCGCGGCATCGCGCACCACCGGCTGGGCGCGCGCCGGGGCGGGGGCGGCCGGCGCCTCCTCGGCCTCTTCGGCGGCGGGCGCCGCTGCAGGGGTGGGCTTCGTTGCGCGGGGCGCGGCGCTCGGC
>NZ_JBZSYN010000098.1:0-15427 GCF_058622915.1 Thermohalobaculum sp.
GCCGAATACCGGGCCGATGGAGCGGCTCGACGGCAAGGGCATCGAGGTGATCCCGATGGGGGCGGAGCCCGGTCGCGCCTCGGGGCTCAAGATGGTCTATGCCGGGCTGACCAAGGGCACCTTCACGCTGCACACGGCTTTGCTGGTGGCCGCCTGGCAACTCGGCATCTTCGAGGAGACGCTCGCCGAATACGCCAACAGCCAGGGTGCGGCGCTCGAGGCCATGCGCACGCGGGTGCCGCGCCTGCCGGCGGACTCGGCGCGCTGGGTCGGCGAGATGGAGGAGATCGCCGCCACCATGGCCTCGGCGGGCGTCACGCCGGCCTTCCACGAGGGCGCGGCGGCGGTCTTCTCGCTGCTCGCCCGCACCCCCTTCGCCGCCGAGACGCGCGAGACGCTGGACGACTCGCGCACGCTCGAGCAGGCCATCGAGGTCTATGCGCAGCATCTCGCGCCCGGCGATTGAGGCGCAGCAAGGAGCCCGTCATCCATGCCCGTCATCAACCGTGTCGCCGACCTTCACGACGAGATCACAGGCTGGCGGCGTGCGCTGCACAGGCGGCCCGAGCTGGGCTTCGACACGCACGAGACCGCGCGCTTCGTGGCCGACAAGCTGCGCAGCTTCGGCGTCGACGAGGTGGCCGAGGGGATCGGCCGCACCGGCGTGGTCGGCGTAATCCGCGGGCGCGGGGCCGGCTCGGGCCGGGTCATCGGGCTGAGGGCCGACATGGACGCGCTGCCGATCGAGGAGGCGAGCGGGGTGCCGCACGCCTCCCAGGTGCCGGGCAGGATGCACGCCTGCGGCCATGACGGGCACACTTCGATGCTGCTCGGCGCCGCCCGGTACCTGGCCGAGACGCGCAATTTCGACGGCACCGTGGCGGTGATCTTCCAGCCGGCCGAGGAGGCCGGCGGCGGCGGCAACGCCATGGTGCAGGACGGCCTGATGGAGCGATTCGGCATCCAGCAGGTGTTCGGCATGCACAACGCGCCGGGCCTGCCGGTCGGCGCCTTCGCGCTCAGGCCCGGCAGCTTGCTGGCCTCGTCGGACGACTTCACCATCGACATCGAGGGCCGTGGCAGCCATGCCGCCAAGCCGCATCAGGGCATCGACACGACGCTGGTGGCGGCGCACCTGATGCAGGCGTTGCAGTCGGTGGTGGCGCGCAATGTCGATCCGGTGGAGTCGGCGGTGCTCTCGATCACCACGCTCAGGACCGGAGGCGACAGCTTCAACGTGATCCCGCAGACCGTGCACATGAAGGGCACGATCCGGGCGCTCAGGCAGGAGGTGCGCGAGCTGGCCGAGCGCCGGCTGCGCGGCATCGTCGACCATATCGCGGCGGCCTTCGAGGCCAGGGCCGTGCTGGACGTCGAGCGCGGCTACCCGGTGACGGTCAACCACGCGGCCGAGACCGAGTTCGCGGCCAGGGTGGCCGAGGAGGTCGCCGGTGCCGGCCGGGTCGTGCGCGACGCGCCGCCGGTGCTGGGCACCGAGGACTTCTCCTACATGCTCGAAGCGCGACCGGGCGCCTTCATCTTTGTGGGCAACGGCGAGACGGCGAATCTGCACAACCCGGCCTATGACTTCAACGACGAGATCATTCCCTTGGGCGTCTCCTACTGGGCGCGGCTGGCCGAGACGGCGATGCCGCTGGGCTGAGGCCCGGCGCCCCGCATGGCATGGCGCCAAGGCCTCGGACCCGACCGGGGGCCGCGGCCTTCGGCGCACGAATCGCCCCTGACTGATTGCCAGGTGCAAATCAATTTAGCCACGACTATATCTGTGCCATGCAAAAGGACCCGCAGATGCCGTCCGACGCTGTCGCCGGGACCCTGACCCGGCGAACCTCGCATGCGATCCGCGAGGTTCTGGAGGGCCGGCGCTCGGGGGCGCGGGCCTTCCTGCCCTTCATCGGGCCGGCGGTGATCGCCTCGGTCGCCTACATGGACCCGGGCAACTTCGCCACCAACATCCAGGCGGGCGCGGGCTATGGCTATGCGCTGTTGTGGGTGGTGCTGGGGGCAAACCTGATTGCCATGCTGTTCCAGGGGCTCTCGGCCAAGCTCGGCATCGTCAGCGGGCGCAACCTGGCCGAGCTGTGCCGCGAGCGCTATCCGCGCGTGCTGGTCTGGGCCATGTGGGTGATCAGCGAGATCGCGGCGATGGCGACCGACCTGGCCGAGTTCCTCGGCGGCGCCATCGGACTGGCGCTGCTGTTCGACATGCCTCTGCTGGCCGGGATGGCGGTGACCGCCGTGGTCACCTACGCGATCCTGCTGTTCGAGGGGCGCGGCTTCAGGATGATGGAGCTGGTGATCGGCGCCTTCGTGCTGATCATCGGGCTGAGCTATGTCGCCGAGCTGTTCCTCGCCAATGTCGACTGGGCGGGCGTGGGCGTCGGCATGGTGACGCCGCAGGTGCCCGACTTCAGCGCGCTGGTGATCGTCGTCGGCATCGTCGGGGCCACCGTGATGCCGCATGCGGTATTCCTGCATTCGGGGCTGACCCAGGCGCGGGTGCGGGTGCAAAGCGCGGCCGAGCGGGCCATGCTGGTGCGCTTCTCGAACCGCGAGGTGGTGGTGGCGCTGGCGGTCGCGGGGCTGGTCAACATGGCCATGGTGGTGATGGCCTCGGCCGCCTTCCACCGCGGCCACAGGGAGGTGGCCGAGATCGAGACCGCCTATCACATGCTGACGCCCCTGCTCGGCAGCGCGGCGGCGGCGGTGTTCCTGGTCTCGCTGATCGCCTCGGGCGTCTCCAGCTCGGTGGTCGGCACCATGGCCGGGCAGCTGATCATGCAGGGCTTCGTCGGCTTCCGCATTCCCGTGTGGCTGAGGCGGCTGGTGACCATGATCCCGGCCTTCGCGGTGGTGGCGATGGGCGCCAACGCCACCCATGCGCTGGTGCTGAGCCAGGTGGTGCTGAGCCTGGCGCTGCCGATCCCGATGATCGCGCTGGTGCATTTCACCTGCCAGCGCGAGGTGATGGGCGTGCATGTCAACGGGCCCTGGACGCGGGCTGCCGCGATCCTCGGGGCGGCGGTCGTGCTGGGGCTCAACCTCGTGCTGCTGCTCGGCAGCTTCGGCGCGGCCGTGCCGGGGCTCGGGGCCTAGGCGCTGGCGGCGGTTTCCGGGCCGGTTTTGCACCGGATTCGGGGCGTCCACATTTTGACGCCTTACAACACATTGAAATCATTGTATTTTTAAAAAGACCCTTTTGGACGCCCAGATTTAGGGACTCAAGTCGCCCGGCCCGTCAGCCGGCCGCCGCGCGCAGGTCGGCCGGTGTCCAGTGCCGCCAGGGGCGGTGTGCCTCGATGGCGGCACCGATCCTGAGCACGGTCGGGTCGTCGAAGCGGCGGCCAACGATCTGGGCGGCGGTGGGTAGGCCCTCCGATGTCATGCCCGAGGGCACCGACAGCGCCGGGCACTGGCCGACCATGTTGAAGATCTCGGTCATGTCGAGGCCCTCGACGCGGCCTCGCGCGTTGCGGCGCCAGAAGTTGCGGTCGCGCTCGGTGTTGAGCGGCGCGCCCCGGCACATGGTCGGGCACAGCAGCGCGTCGTACCGGGAGAACACCGCCGCGAGGCGGCGCCACAGATCGGTGCGCACGCACTCGATGCGCTTGAACGGCACGGCGCCGAGCGTGCGCCCCGCCTCGATCAGCTTGACCACGTGGGGGTCGAGCTCGGCGCGGTGCGCGTCGATGAGGTGGCCGAAGCAGGCGGCGAGATAGACGCCCCACCAGTCGTTCCAGGCGCGCAGCACCTCGAAGGGCACTTCGAGCGCGACCTCCTCGATTTCCGCCCCGGCCTCGGTCAGCGCGTCCGCGGTGGCGCGCAGGTTGGCGGCCACCTCCGGCTCGACGGCGAAGAGGCCAAGGTCGGGGGAAAGTGCGATGCTAAGGCCGGTCAGGTCCGGGTCGAGCCGGTCGGGCAGGGGTGCGGGCGCCGTCTGGCTCTGGATGTCGGCGTCGTCGGGGCCCTCGGCGATGCTGAGGAACAGGGCGGCGTCCGCGACCGTGCGCGCCAGCGGGCCAAAATGGCTAAGCGAGTCGAAGACGAAGGGCAGGATGTCCATCGGGATGCGCCCGAGCGAGGGCTTCAGCCCGACGCAGCCGCAAAGGGCTGCCGGGATGCGCACCGAGCCGCCCATGTCGGTGCCCTCGGCCAGCGCCACGCAGCCGGTGGTCGCTGCGACGCCGGCCCCGCCCGAGGAGCCGCCGGCGTTGCGCGCCGCGTCCCAGGGGTTCGAGGTGGCGCCCCAGAGCGGGCTGATGGTGAAGCCAGAATGGGCGAATTCGGGCGTCGTGGTCTTGCCCAGGGTAATGGCACCCGCGGCCTTGAAGCGGCGCACGATCACCGGGTCGGCGTCGGCCACCCGGTCGGCGAAGCAGCGCGAACCAAGCGTGATGACGTGGCCCTTCGTCGGCGTGAAGTCCTTGAAGGCCACCGGCAGGCCGTGCAGCGGCCCCAGCGCGTCGCCGCGCATGACCGCGGCCTCGGCGGCGCGGGCGGCCGCGCGCGCCTCGTGAGCGAACACGAAGGCGAAGGCGTTGAGGGCGGGCTGCACCAGCGCGATGCGCGCCAGCGCGGCCTCGACGAGGTCCACCGGCGAGATCTCGCGGGCGCGCACCAGCCGCGCCTGCTCGGTGGCGGGAAGGGCGCACAGATCAGCCACCCGCCACCCCCGCGGCTGCGTTCGCGGCGTTCAGGCCGATCCCGGCCGCGGCATCGTCGCCCGGCTTGACGGACTGGGCGGGCCGGGCGCCATAGCGCGCGACGTCGCGCGGCCCGGGCGCGGCGGCGCGGCCGGGATGGCGCGGACGATGGCGCCGGGTGCAGACGATGTGCAAGGGGCCTCTCCTCGATGCTGCCGGGCGAGAGTGCCGTGGCCACGCGGAGAAGGCCAGCCCCCGACGCCGATACGCGCGTCGTGGTCCGCCCCTTGCATTTGCCACCACCTTCATTTGCCGCCCCCCTTGCATTTGCCGCCCGATGGCGTATAGGGGCCCGTTCCCGCGGCGCTTACACCCCTGGAGGATCTCCGCGGGCGGAAACCGAACACTGAAGGAGCGCGAGACATGGCCAATGCGCCGATTGTCGAAGCCACGTCGCGCCAGGCATCGGGCAAAGGGGCTGCCCGCGCCGCGCGTCGCATGGGGCTGGTCCCCGGGGTCGTCTACGGGGACAAGCAGGACCCGGTGGCGATCAACATCAAGTACAACGACCTGATCCGGGCGCTGAAGGCGGGCCGGTTCCTCTCGACCCTGATCAACCTCAAGGTCGACGGCAAGGACAACCGGGTGATCTGCCGCGCCGTGCAGCGCGACGTGGTCAAGGACCTGCCGATCCACGCCGATTTCCTGCGCCTGTCCGAGACGGCACGCATCGCGCTGTTCATCGCCGTGGAGTTCATCAACCGCGCCGACTGCCCCGGCCTGCGCCAGGGCGGCGTGCTGACCGTGGTGCGCAGCGAGGTCGAGCTGAAGGTGCCGGCGAGCGACATCCCCGATCACGTCACGGTCGACCTCACCGGGCTCGAGATCGGCGACGTGGTGAAGATCTCCAATGTCGAGCTGCCCGCGGGCATCACGCCCACCATCACCGACCGCGACTTCGTCATCGCCAACATCTCGGCCCCCTCGGCGCTGATCGCCGAGGAGGAGGAAGAGGCCGAGGAGGGCGAGGAGCTCGAAGGCGCCGAGGGCGAGGAGGAAGAGGCCGAGGGCGAGGAGGAGGGCTCCGAGGAGGAGTGATCCGCCGGCCCCTGCGGCAAATGACGAACGGCCCGGCGGCGCGCCGGGCCGTTTCAGTTTGCGCCGATCAGAGGCGCTCAGAGCTCGCGGCCGATGAGCCGGTCGAGCGAGTAGCGGCCGCCGCCCCTGACGGCGAAGCTGAGCGCCAGCACGGCCCAGAGCACCGGGTATTCCCAGCCGCCCTCGGTCCAGAAGAAGGGGCCGGGGATGTGGACGGAGAAGGCGGCGACCAGCAGCAGCACGACGACTGCGGCCGCGGCCGGGCGGGTCATCAGGCCGATGGCGAGCAGCAGCCCGCCGAAGAACTCGACCGAGCCCGCCGCCAGTGCGGCGTGGTAGCCGTCGGCGAAGCCAAGCTGGGTGTGGAAGAACTGGCCCGTGCCCTGGAGCCCGTAGCCGCCGAACCAGCCGAACAGCTTCTGCGCGCCGTGCGGCATCAGAAAGCCGCCGGCGACGACGCGCAGCAGCGCCTGGGACAGGTCGCTAAGCGCGGCGTAGACGGGCGCGAGCGCCGGGATGGCGAGGGCGGGGGTCGTGCGGGTCTGGGTCAGCGTGGTCATGGTGTCGGTCTCCCTATCCGGTCTTGCCGGGTGCGTTCGGTGGTGTCCGGACAGGAGATAGCGAATTGCCGGAATTCGCACAAGACGCGCAATCGTCAAATGATTGTTGCCCGGATGGCAACAGTGGGTCGCGTGCGCCACGCGGCGGCGCGTCGCTGGACGGGGCCGGGCGCGGCGGCTATAAGCGCGCCATGATGCGCCGGCCCGTCATCGCGAGACGAATTACGGGCCCGGCCCGCCCGGGCAGCTGAGCCTCCGGCGGTGCCGGGTGACAAGGCTGCGCGAGCGCCCGATATCAGACCCAGACAGGCCTAAGACCGAGAGCCGTGCGATGACCGCCGAGACCTCTGCCAAGCCCGCGCCGAAGCCCGCGCCCGCGGGCGAGACGCCGAGCTACAAGGACACCCTGTTCCTGCCGCGCACGGACTTTCCCATGCGCGGCAACCTGCCCGAGCGCGAGCCGGACTGGCTGGCGCGCTGGGAGGAGCTGGGCATCTACGACCGTCTGCGCGCCAAGGCCGGGCGCCCGCCCTTCGTGCTGCATGATGGGCCGCCCTATGCCAACGGGCACCTGCATATCGGCACGGCGCTGAACAAGATCCTGAAGGACTTCGTGGTGCGCGCCCACCAGATGCTGGGCCATGACAGCCGCTATGTGCCGGGCTGGGACTGCCACGGCCTGCCGATCGAGTGGAAGATCGAGGAGCAGTACCGGGCCCGCGGCCTGGACAAGGACGCGGTGCCGGTCAACGAGCTGCGCGCCGAGTGCCGCCGCTTCGCCGAGTACTGGATCGACGTGCAGCGCGCCGAGTTCAAGCGGCTGGGCGTGATCGGCAAGTGGGAGGACCCCTACCTGACCATGGCCTTCGGCGCCGAGGCGGTGATCGCCGAGGAATTCATGAAGTTCGTCATGAACGGCGCGCTCTACCGCGGCTCGAAGCCGGTGATGTGGTCGCCGGTGGAGAAGACCGCGCTGGCCGAGGCCGAGATCGAGTACCACGACCATGTCAGCCCGCAGGTCTGGGTGAAGTTTCCCATCTCTGCGATTTCGCATGAGCCGGAACAGAGTTCGGACAAGATCACCGAACTTGCCAAGGCAAAGGTCGTCATCTGGACCACGACGCCCTGGACGATCCCGCAGAACCGCGCGATCTGCTTTCATCCGGAGATCGCCTATGGCCTCTACCGCGTCACAGCCGCCCCCGAGGGCAACTGGGCGCAGGCGGGCGAGACCTATCTGCTGGCCGACAAGCTGGCCGCCGAGGTGATGAAGGCGGCCCGCGTCGAGGGCTATGAGAAGGTTCGGCCGGTGAGCGCGGAAGAGCTCGGCGCCATCACCTGCGCCCACCCCTTGCGCGGCCTCGTCGACGCCGCCGAGCCCGAGGAGAACCGCTGGGACTATGACGTGCCGATGCTGCCTGGCGAGCACGTCACCGAGGACGCCGGCACCGGCTTCGTGCACACCGCGCCCTCGCACGGCGCCGACGACTACAATGTCGGCGTCAAGCACGGCCTGCCGATGACCCACAACGTGCTCGAGGACGGCAGCTTCCGGGCCGACCTGCCGATCTTCGGCGGCGCGGTGATCTTCGACCAGAAGGGCAAGGAGGGCGATGCGAACGAGCGGGTGATCGCCAAGCTCAGGGAGGTCGGGGCGCTGATCGCGCGGGACAAGCTCACGCACAGCTACCCGCACAGCTGGCGCTCCAAGGCCCCGGTGATCTTTCGCAACACGCCGCAGTGGTTCGTCGCCATCGACAAGCCCCTGGGCGACGGCATGGACGAATTCGGCGAGACCATCCGCGCCCGCGCGCTGGCCTCGATCGAGCGGCTGGTGCGCTTCGTGCCCGGCGCCGGGCGCAACCGGCTGCACGCGATGATCCAGAACCGGCCCGACTGGGTCTTGAGCCGCCAGCGCGCCTGGGGCGTGCCGCTGACCTGCTTCATCCGCGAGACCGGCGCGGGCGAGGTCGAGATCCTGCGCGACCCTGAGGTCAACGCCCGCATCGTCGAAGCCTTCCGCGAGGAGGGCGCCGATGCCTGGTTCGCCGAGGGCGCGCGCGCGCGCTTCCTCGCCGGGCGCGACGACATCGAGCAGTGGCACAAGGTCGACGACATCCTCGACGTGTGGTTCGACTCCGGCTCCACCCACGCCTTCGCGCTGAGGGACCGGGCCGACGGGGTCTGGCCGGCCGATGTCTATCTCGAGGGCACCGACCAGCACCGCGGCTGGTTCCACTCCTCGCTTTTGCAGGCGTGCGGCACACGCGGCCGGGCGCCCTACAAGAGCGTGGTGACGCACGGCTTCGCGCTGGACGAGAAGGGCCAGAAGATGTCGAAGTCGCTGGGCAACACGGTGGCGCCCCAGGACGTGATGAAGCAATACGGTGCCGACATCCTGCGCATCTGGGTGGCGCTGTCGGACTTCACCCAGGACCTGCGCATCGGCCCGGAGATCCTGAAGAGCGCGGCCGACAGCTACCGGCGGCTGAGGAACACGCTGCGCTTCATGCTGGGCGCGCTGGGGAGCCGGGACGGCGGCGCCCGCGTCGAGGCGCGCGACATGCCCGAGCTCGAGCGCTGGGTGCTGCACCGGCTGGCCGTGCTGGATGCAGAGGTGCGGCGCGGCTATGCAGACTTCGATTTCCAGGCGGTGTTCCAAAAGCTCTTCACCTTCGCCACCGGCGACCTGTCGGCGTTCTACTTCGACATCCGCAAGGACGCGCTTTACTGCGACGCCGCCGACAGTGCGCGCCGGCGCGCGGCGCTGACCGTGATGGAGGCGCTGTTCCACAGGCTGGTGACCTGGCTGGCGCCGATCGTGCCCTTCACAACCGAGGAGGCCTGGCTGTGCCGGCATCCCGGCGAGGCGAGCTCGGTGCATCTGGAGGACTTCCCGGCCACGCCCGAGGGATGGCGCGACGACGGGCTCGCGGCCAAATGGGCCAAGGTGCGCGCGGCGCGCCGCGTGGTCACCGGCGCGCTGGAGATCGCCCGGCGCGACAAGGTGATCGGCGCCTCGCTCGAGGCGGCGCCGGTGCTCTATGTCGACGACGCCGAGATCGCGGCGGCGGTAAAATCGGTGGAGATGGCGGATCTGTGCATCACCTCCGACCTCACGCTCGCCGAGCAGACGCCGCCCGACGAGGCCTTCCGTCTCGACGATCCGGCGATCGGGGTGGTGTTCGAGTGCGCCGATGGCCTGAAATGCCATCGGTGCTGGAAGGTCCTGCCGGATGTGGGCAGCCACGCCCATGCCGGGGTTTGCGGCCGCTGCGACGCGGCGCTGGCCGGGCATGGGTGAGGTGGATGCCGCCCAAGATTCGCCCGGATGCGCGCCGAGACTGGCAGCCGGCGCGGCACGGGGCGCGGCATGGGGCGCGGTTTGGGGCGCGGTTTGGGGCGAAAGCGATGGCGATGCGAGGGCCGAGTTTTCTGGTTCTGGCGGCATTGGGCCTGGCGCTGGGGTGCGGCGGCGCGACCTCGGCCGCCGCACAGCAGGCGGTGACGGGCGGAGCGCAGCCGGCGGCGCGGGGCGACACGCAACCGGCACCGTCGGCTGGCGACACGCAGGCCTCGCTGCCCGAGGCGGTGCCCCGGGCGCTTGCCTCGAACGGGGCGATCATCGCGATGCCCAAGATCGATGCGCTGAGCTGCCCCGAGATGGCGGAGGTGCTGCGTCTGATCGACCAGTCCGGCTATCGCGGTCCGGAGCCGGTGCCCCCGCAGCATCCGGACTACAGGATCTTCGAGTACGAGAACCGTCTGTCGGCGGCCTATTACTACAGCTGCATCCTGGCCGGGCAGCTGCTGAAGGATCCGACCCCCGCCTTCGCCCAGGGATTCCGGCAGCCATGAGGCATGGCTGACGGTGACCGGGCCGGCCCCCGCCCTTCTGGCGCGCCTGCGCGCCGTCGCCGGACCGGCGACCTGGCGCATGGGCCAGGTGGCGCTCGGCGTCTTTGCGCTCGACCGGCTGAGCAAGTGGTGGGTGGTCGAGGGGCTGGACCTGGCGCATGCCGGCCGGATCGCGGTCTGGCCGCCCTTCCTGACCTTCGTCATGGCCTGGAACCGGGGCGTCAACTTCGGCATCGGCGTCGGGGTGTCGCGCTGGGTGCTGATCGGGCTCGCCGTGGTCATCTCGGTGGCGCTGGCGCTGTGGATGCGCCGGCGCGCCGCGCGGGACGGGGCGGCGAAGGCGATGCCGCTGGCCTGGGGGGCGGGAATCATCATCGGCGGCGCGCTCGGCAACGCCTGGGACCGGGTCATGTACGGGGCGGTGGCGGATTTTCTCAACATGAGCTGTTGCGGAATCGCCAATCCTTATGCTTTCAACGTGGCGGACGTGGCGATCTTTGCCGGCGCGGCGCTGATCGTATGGAAGGCCTGAATGCGCCGGCGTTGCGCGCGCGCACCAGCGGGGGCACAATGCCGGCCCCGGGCGCGATGCGGCGCAGGCGGGCGCGCAGGCGACAGAGGAGCAGTGAGGATGCGGTTCGGACAAGCGGCCCGGATGGCGGGCCGGACGGCGGCGGCAATGGCGGCGCTCGCCCTGCTCGCGTCCTGCGGCCGGCTGGGCGACCCGGTGGAGGCCATGACCGGAACGGCGCCGTCGCCCGACGAGTTCCAGGTCATGCACTACCAGCCGCCGGTGGTGCCCAAGACCTTTGACCTGCCCAAGCCGACGCCGGGCGTCCCGTCGCCGCGCGCGCCGAAGCCGGAGCACGAGGCGATCGTGGCCCTGCTGGGCCCGAACGCGCAGCCCGTCGCCACCACATCCTCCGCGCCGAGCGCCGGCGAGCAGGCGCTGCTGAGCTCGGCCAAGGCCGCCTCGGCCTCGAGCGAGATCCGCGTCCAGCTCAAGCAGGAGAACAAGCAGGCGGAGGCGAACAAGCCCTACGAGCCGCCGACCATATGGGAGCTGCTCGGCTTCGGCGGCAGCCAGCAAAAGATCGACAAGAGCCAGGTCATCGACCCGGATGCCGAGGCCAAGCGCCTGGAGGCCGAAGGCGTCCCGACCCCGGTCGATCCGAATGCCGCCAAGCGCGAAGCCGCCAAGGCGCAGCAGAAGACGGCCGAGTCCGCCCCGCCGGAGATCGACCGGGTGCCGCACAACACGGTCAGCCCGCCCCCGCAGCCGGCCTACTGAACCCGCCCCGCGCCTTCCGACGCGGGCCCTGACGCACAGCAACAGGACCCCCGCATGAGTCTCACGCGCCTTGCCGCCATGGCCTTCCTGGTTCTGGCGGCCCTGGCCCGGCCGGTCGATGCCGCGCCCAAGGTCACCGATTTCACACTCAAGAACGGCATGCAGGTCTTGGTGATCGAGGATCACCGCTCGCCGGTCGTCACCCACATGGTCTGGTACCGGGTGGGCGCCGCGGACGAGCCCTGGGGTCACTCGGGCATCGCGCATTTCCTTGAGCACCTGATGTTCAAGGGCACCGACAAGCTCAAGGCGGGTGAGTTTTCGCAGATCGTGGCCCAGAACGGGGGTACCGAGAACGCCTTCACCGGTCAGGACTTCACCGCCTATTTCCAGCATATCGCAGCCGATCGGCTGGATCTGGTCATGGGCATGGAGGCGGACCGGATGAGCCACCTCAAGCTCACCAAGGCCGTGGTCAGGACCGAGCGCTCGGTGATCCTCGAGGAGCGCAGCCAGCGCATCGACAACAATCCGCAGGCGCTGTTCAGCGAGCAGCTTTCCGCCGCGCTCTACCAGAACAGCCCCTACGGCATTCCGGTGATCGGCTGGCGCCACGAGATGAAGAAGCTCAGCCTCGAGGACGAGGAGAGGTTCTACAAGCGCTACTATGCTCCCGACAACGCCATACTGGTGGTCGCGGGCGATGTGACGCCCGATCAGGTGCGCAAGCTGGCGGAGAAGAACTACGGGCCCATCGCGCCCTCGGGCCAGCCGCCCGCGGCCCGGCCGCAGGAGCCGCCCCACCGCGCGCCGGTGCGCGTCGTGATGCATGACGCGCGGGTCAGGCAGCCGGTGGTGGAGCGGCTCTATCTCGTGCCGACCTACGACCCGAAGAACCCGCAGGAGGCGGCGGCGCTCGAGGTGCTGAGCGACCTGCTCGGCGGCGGCATGACCTCGCGCCTTTCCCGCACGCTCGAGGTCGAGAAGAAGCTGGCGATCGAGACCGGCGCGTCGTACTCGGCGGTGCGCCGCGACCCGCACGCGTTCGGCATCTACGCTGTGCCGGCCCACGGGCACACGCTGGCTGAGGTCGAGCACGGCATCGATTCGGTGATCGCCAAGTTCGCGAGCAAGGGGCCGACGCCGGATGAGCTGGACCGGGCCAAGCGGCTGGTGCGCGCCTCGCTGATCTACGCCCAGGACAACCAGGCCGCCCTGGCCCACCGCTACGGTGCGGCGCTGGCCGTCGGGGAGACGGTCCAGGACGTGCAGAACTGGCCCAAGGTGCTGGAGTCGGTCACGGCCGAGCAGGTGCGCGCCGTGGCGGCGAAGTACCTGGTCCCGGACCGCTCGGCCACCGGCTGGCTCGAGGGCAAGGGGGAGAAGGGCTCATGAACGCAGTGACGGTGATGCGCGCCCCGCTCTCGGCGCTGGCGGGGCTTGTGCTGGCGGCAAGCCTCGCGGCAGGGTTCGCGGCCCCCGCCCAGGCGCTCGACATCCAGAAGGTCACCAGCCCCAAGGGGCAGGTCTTCTGGATGGTCCGGGAGCCGGCGATTCCCATCGTCGCGCTGGAGATCAGCTTCGACGGCGGCGCCCGGCTCGACCCTCAGGGCAAGGCCGGGCTGGCGCAGCTGACGGTGGGACTGCTCGACGAGGGCGCGGGCGACCTCAACTCGGTCGCCTTCGCCAAGCGGCGCGATGATCTGGCGGCGCGGTTCGGCTTCAATGTCGGGCGCGATTCGGTGCAGGTGTCGGCGCGGATGCTGACGGAGACGCTGGACCCGAGCGTGAAGCTGCTCGCCACGGCGCTGGGGCAGCCGCGTTTCGACCCGGACGCGATCAAGCGGGTGCGCGGGCAGCTGCTCGCCTCGCTGGCCCAAAACGAGACCGACCCGGCCACCGTGGCGAGCCGCGCCTGGTACGCGTGCGCCTTTCCGGGCCTTCCCTACGGGATGCCGGTCGACGGCACCAAGAAAAGCATCGCTTCGATCACCCGCGACGACCTGATCGCGGCGCACAAGCGACTTCTCACCCGCGCCTCGGCGCGCATCGCCGTGGTCGGGGCAATCGACCCGGACAAGGCCGGGCAGATGGTCGACACCCTGCTGGCCGGCCTTGACAAGGGCAAGCCGAACAAGGCCCGCAAGGTCGACGCGACGCCGCCGCCCGGGGTCAAGGTGATCAAGCTCGATGTGCCGCAATCGGCCGCGATCTTCGGCCAGACCGGCATCGCCCGCAACGACCCGGACTTTATCCCCGCCTTCGTGATGAACTACATCCTGGGCGGCGGGAACACCACCTCGCGGCTGATGCAGCAGGTGCGGGTCAAGCGCGGGCTGGCCTACGGGGTCTATTCCTACCTCGCCGAGCTGGAGGCCGAGCCGCTCTATCTCGGCAACGTCCAGTCAGCCAACGCCAAGATGGCCGAGAGCCTCGACCTGATCCGCTCGGAATGGGCGCGCATGGCGAAGGACGGCGTCACGGCGCAGGAGCTCGACGACGCCAAGCGGTACCTGACCGGGGCCTTTCCGCTCGAAATCGACTCGGACGCCAAGATCGCCAACTACCTGATCTACATGCAGGTCGAAAACCTCGGCATAGACTATATCGACCGGCGCAAGGGCCTGATCGAGGCGGTGACGCAGGACGACATCAAGCGCGTGGCGAAGCGGCTGCTCAAGCCCGATGCCCTTTCCATCGTCGTGGCCGGCAAGCCCGACGGTTTGTGAACCGCGCCGCGGGGCGCACCGGGCAGGCGCGGCCGGACTCGCCCGTTCCAGAATCGCCGCGGCCATGCTATGGCTTGTGGCATGAACGAGCATAGCCGCAATATGATGGGCTCTCCGCGACGAATCCGGCGGCTCGACGAGTCGGCCGCGAACCGCATCGCGGCGGGCGAGGTGGTCGAGCGGCCGGCCTCTGCGGTCAAGGAGCTTATCGAGAACGCCATCGACGCGGGCGCGCGGCGCATCGAGGTCGGCATTGCCGAGGGGGGCAAGACGCTGATCCGGGTCGCCGATGACGGCGCCGGCATCGTGCGCGACGACCTGCCCCTCGCGCTCGACCGGCACGCCACCTCGAAGATCGACGGCTCGGACCTGGTGCACATCACCAGCTACGGCTTCCGCGGCGAGGCGCTGCCCTCGATGGCCGCGGTGGCCCGGCTGACGCTGACCTCGCGGGCTGCTGACGCCGCGGAGGCCTGGGAGATCGCGGCGCTGGCAGGCGAGATCGGCCGGCCGCGGCCGGCGGCGCGCGGCCCGGGCACCACGGTGGAGCTGCGCGACCTGTTCTGCGCCACGCCGGCGCGGCTGAAGTTCCTGCGCACCGCGCGTGCCGAGGCGCAGGCGATCGGCGAGGTGGTGAGGCGGCTGGCCATGGCCGAGCCGGGCATCGCCTTCGAGCTCTCAGACGTCTCTGGCGAGACCAGCCGCCGGATGTTTCGCGCCGAGGCGGAAGCGGGGGATCTGGCCGAGGCGCGGCTGGCGCGGATCGGCCGCATCCTGGGCGCCGCCTTCGCCGAGAACGCGCTCGCCATCGACGCCGAGCGCGAGGGCGCGCGGCTGACGGGCTTCGCGGCGCTGCCGACCTATGCGCGCGGCGCGGCCACGGCGCAGTATCTGTTCGTCAACGGCCGGCCGGTGAAGGACCGCCTGCTGGCCGGCGCCCTGCGCGGCGCCTACGCCGATTTCCTCGCCCGCGACCGGCACCCGGCGGCGGTGCTGTTCCTCGAGCTCGAGCCCGAGCGGGTGGACGTGAATGTCCACCCGGCCAAGGCCGAGGTGCGCTTTCGCGAGCCCGGCGTGGTGCGCGGGCTGGTGGTCTCGGCGTTGACGCATGCGCTGGCCGGGGCCGGGCACCGGGCTTCGACCACGGTCTCGGCTGCGGCGCTCGGGGCTTTCCGGCCGGGCGCGGCGCCGGCCGCGCCGGGCCGGTGGCCCTCGCATGGCCCGTCA